>JARRJX010000501.1:0-3365 GCA_037388645.1 Chloroflexota bacterium | reverse complement strand
AAATTGTCTTCCAACAGACTGGACGAGCGAACGATCAGGGGCGCGTTCCCGACTTCGTCCAATAGCCCCTTCAGGCTGTACACGATCTCATCCGGAAAGGTCCCATCCATGTATGTGGAGAGAATGGCCCGATATTCAGCCTCAATGACGTCGCCCGGCCTGTACTTTTGGTTCATGTAACGGTTAAAGCCATTGATGGCCAGGAAATCATAAAACACGTCGGCACCTACAAAGTAGGACTCGGGAATGCGGATATGCGCCGACAGGCCCGGATCACCTTCCGCGGCCGCGCGGTCCAGGATCCGCTTGGCCAACAACATGCCGGCGGACTTGCCGCCGATCTTGCCCCGCCCAATGCGCCGTCGGCGAATCTCTTTCAGATCCTGGATCCTGAACAGCTCTTTCGCCACGCCGACGAACTCCAGGTGGTCACTGATCATCCCCTTGATGAGAACCACAATGATCTCGCGCAGATGGTGCTCCACCTTGGCCCGCTCGGCAGGTGGCAGGCTTTCATACTCCTCCCCCTGGGCAAACAATAGATCCCACGGTGCCAACTCGGGGTGAAAGTTGTAGGCAAAGTAAAAGTCGGTGAGCTGATCGCGGATCACGGACAAACGTTCATTCCACACGTGCACCGGTTCTTCGGCAAACGGATCGGTCATGCCTTCCACTTGCTGAGAGTGGATAGCTTTTTCCTTTACCTCTTCCTCAAACGTCTCAACACTAATGATCCCCTTGGCAAACAACTCGCGCCGCATCCGCTCACGGATTTTGCGCGCCAGGATCGGATACTGGGCAAGCTCCAGATAAATGCCCTGGACCTTGTATTGATGTTGCAGATTATCAGCCGTAAGCCGGTTTGGTCTCGGTTTTGCCATTAGTTCCCTCACATCGCGTGCTGCATATTTCGGCGCTTTTATTTTTCTCTCTTTGGTGCTATCATAGCTTCCAGCGCAAAATCAATGAACAGGAAGCACGTCATGACAAAGTCGAAATGGATCACTTGCGTCGTCCTGGTCGCCATACTGCTTCCATTGATCGCCTGCTCTCAGGACGCGCCCGACGTTGAATGGGAGTTGACGATCGATGGCGACGTCAGCCAATCGGTCACCTATACCTTTCGCGATCTCGTTAGTCTGCGCCGCGCCAGGCTCACCGACGTGCCGACACGAAATTCTGAGACCCCCGAGGAATTCACCGCCTGGGAAGGCGTCACCCTCTTTTTGCTGTTCAAACAGCCCGCCGGCGTCCAGTACAATATTAGCTGGTGGGCGCTGTTCACCCTCGCCGATGGCAGCACGCGTCGTTTCAACATGTCCGAACTGCGCGGCGCCCTGATCGCCTTCAAGGACGGAGACGGCAACTGGCTGTACGAAAACAGCCCGGCGCCCATCCGGCTCATCGCGCCCAACCGGCCGACCGATGAGTGGGTGTATGGGCCCGTGCGGATCACCGTCGAGGCCCCTCAATCCTGACGTCACGGGGCCAACAGCATCTCAATCACGCGTTTAGCTCCGTTGCGGCGCAAGACCCTGCCGATGCGGCCTTTGTCCGTAGACGCGATGAGCGCAATCATGTTTCCCCCGCGCCCGGCACCGGAAAGCTTGGCTCCCAGAGCGCCGGCGCGACGCGCCGCTACCACCAGCCGCTCCAGTTGCGGGCTAGAGACCCCCATCTCGCGCAGCAAGTTGTGATTGTTATCCATGAGCTGGCCCAACATCTCGGCCGGGCCGCCCGATTCAATCACGTAACGCGCCTCGTCCACCAGTCTACCGATCCCTCTGAAGAGCCGTTCGTAACGAGCGGGCTTGCTCTCCCACGCACGGCGCACGTCGGAAACGGCGATCCGCGTCCGGCTGGGGACGCCGGTATCACCGATCAACATCATGAATGAGGCGCCGACCGCGAACGTCTCGACGGGCGCATCTTTTTTGTAATAGACCGGCATGTTAAAGGCCACCACCGTGTTGTCGATGCCGCTGGGCGTCCCGTGATGGAGCTTCTCCACCTCAAAGACCAGTCCGCTCACCGTCGCCGGCGACAGCTCGGCCCCCAAATACTTGCCCAGCGCGCGCACGATGGCCGTGCTCACTGCCGCTCCGCTGCCCATGCCACTGGCGATGGGAATGGAGGAGCGCAGAGTCAGTTTGGCATCAGGAGGTGGCGCGCCCAAATGCTCCAGCGTGAGCCTGACGGTGGTCGCCAACGGATCCTCCACGGGTGCGGTGACAAAGGCAAAGGTCCGGTCCAGGTCCGAAGCGACGATGGTCAGACCCGCACCGAGCGCAGCCGGTTCCAGGGTCGCCGTCGCCCGCACCTGCCGGACGGGCACGGCAATGGCAGGCTCGCCATACACGACGGCGTGCTCCCCGAACAGGATGATCTTTCCCGGCGCTGTCGCGCGCACAACACGGTTCATATCTGCCTCGCTGCGAACATTCTACCATGCTCTCGACACCGCGAGCAACTGAACTGGCACATATCCCCTTTTCATGGTATCCTGGCTAGCTATGAAAGGCAAATATTCCCTGGTGGAGCTTCTATTCGCTGCCGTAGGACTGGTGAGCTGCGCGACCTCCAAAACGGCAGTTGAGAAACAGACAGCGCCAGCCACAGCCGGCCGGACGGCACCGTCCGCGCTGACCGGCGTCGTGTCGACACGCTTGCAGGCGGCAGTTGACATCCTGCATCAGCTTGACGCGACGCAAGAGGCTCTGGCCGCGACCGCACTGGACTCCTCGACGTCCGTGCCGGCGACTCCGGAGCCGGTCTCCGCACCCACTGCTACCCCCGCGCCCACCGCCGCGCTGATCCAACACCAGGTTCAGCCGGGCGACACCCTCCTGGGACTCGCCACCCGCTACGATATCTCCATGGCGGCTATTCAGCTGGCCAATGGCATGGGGAACTCGATCAACCTGATCGCCGGCGACACCCTCGTCATCCCCACCAGCCAGCAATGGGATGGTGAGAGCTTTTTCTGGTCGGTGCATGTCGTTCAGTCCGGCGACACCCTGGTAGGGTTGGCCCAGGTCTTTGGCTTGACGGTGGACGACATCCTGCGCGTAAACGCCGTCGCCGACCCGGCCTTGATTCGCGTGGATCAGCAGCTGGTCATGCCCCTCACCCAACTGGTGACCCTGAAAAAGCCCGCGCCCACGCCGGAGGCGGTCGCCTCCGCCTCGCAGGAGACCAACCGCCAGATGAGTGCTGGCCTGGAGGTTTCAGACAGCGTGTCGTCTACGGTGGCAGCCGGCACGACGCCATCGGAACCGGCCCCGACGAGCCCGCCACCGCCCGGGATGCCGGCCGGGCCGGGCGATTGGCCGGCCTATATTCTCACCCGCATCAACCAGGCCCGC
>JARRJX010000500.1:0-2801 GCA_037388645.1 Chloroflexota bacterium | reverse complement strand
TGATCCACGGCGGTGCGACCGTCCTCCCAGACGACGAGGAAATCGCCGCCACTGGCAGGATTGACACTCACGTCCGGGTCGGTCTGATCACCGGCCGCGACGCTGATGTTGTAATCGGCCGCGGCGACGGTGCCATCGGCACTAACCCGCTTACCCTGGATGTTATAGTCACCGGCCACTCCGCGCCGGTAGACTACAAAATACATGCCAGTGGGCGGGTGGAAGGCTACAGCTGGAGTGGCGCAGGGATCGCCGCTGGTACCATCCATGACGTTGAAAGCCGAGCCGAAAGGGCTACCGTCCTGGTCCAATAGCTGCCCCTCTATATCGTCCTCGGCGCTGTCCTCCCACACCACCAGGTAACGCTGGTTGTTCGTGTCGTAGGCCACATCGGGAAAGGCAAGATAATTGCTCGCTTCGTCGCGGATGACAAAATTGTCACCCCGCGGTACACCGGCGCTGGAGACAATCTGCCCGTAAATATCAGAGTAGAGGAAGCTCGAACGCGCATCACTCCACACGATCAAGTACTCGTCTAGGTCGTCATTGTAGGCAATAGCCGCCATGCTTCGCAGCGATGTGGCGCGCGAGACGAGAAAATCGTCGCCCTGGGCAAGGCTGGAGACGGCAGCCGGGTCAGCGAGTGCTGACTTTGCTCCCAGCAGACCAGCCAACACCAATACCGCAACCAATCGCAGAATCCATCCGTGTTTCATTTTGCTCATACCTCCCATAAATATGATTTGCAAAGTCCCTCCGAATGCAGAAGGACAAGGCAATATCCTCGGCGCTACTATCAGTGTAGCGCATAGCGCAAGTGGCTGCCTGACATTCAGCCAACAGTTAGCCAACAGTCAAATTGTTTGGTGGGGAAAAGTAAAACCTTCCAGGTCTGAGACCTGGAAGGTCTATGCGACCAGTTTATATCCTTGACCACGTTCAGTGAGGATCAGCACGGGGTCGCGGGGATTGGGCTCTAGTTTCTCGCGCAGCCGCTTGACCAAGCTTTCGACCTGGTAGTCGTCTGCCGGGACCTCGTATTCCGGCCAGGCCGCGGCAGCGATCACCCGCTTGCTGCACGGCCGACCGGCGTTGCGGTAAAGCAGATCGAAAAGTGCCTGCTCTTTGGGGGAAAGGGAGACCGGCTCCCGGTTGACCCACACCGCGCCGCTGGCCTCGTCGACGAACAACAGGGGAAAGTCATCCTCGCGCAGGGTGGCCTCGGGATCGCGGAAGGTAAAGATAGCGCTCGCGACGGCGATCTGGTCGCCATCCTGCTGAGGTTGCGGCGCGGTAATGCGTCGCCCATTGAGCAGCGTGCCGTTGGCACTATCCAGATCGTGGAGAGTGCAAAACTCGCCGTCCCAGCGCACCTCGGCGTGGCGGCGGGAGGCACGCCGGTCGGGGATGAACACGCCGCACTTCTGAGAGCGTCCGAGCGTGATGCCCGAAGCTGAGACGAAAAACCGTCGTCCGGCGGCGTCTATCAAGAAGGGAACATTACCCGTCAAGGCGCCCCCTTATGATTGCCAATTTTCTACCGCAGAGAGCGCAAAGCTCGCAGAGAAAAGCTTTTTTTGACCTTCTCTGCGGGCTCTGCGGTAAAATGTAAGCAATCACTGTCTGCCCTCGTAAGCGATGCGCAGCGTGGGCCGGTCGGCAGAGGCGGGCTGTTCAGATAGATAAACCCAATGGTGTGCCATGTTGTGGCTATCCTCCGACATCATGACGACCACACCATAGTTTGGGTCGCCGCGTTCGCGCCAGAACAAGAACGCCCGGCTCACGTCAAAGCTCAGGTATCCCTCATCGGGCATCGGGACGATATCGAGAGGCACAGAGTCATAGTCCACGCCAGCGGCCAGACCTGGCGCAGTCCACGGTGTGTTGTAAGTCGCCTCGGTTGCCTTCCAATCCGTCAACACGCGATAAATCACCGCCGCGCCGGGGAACGCCTCCTCGCCCCACAGCTCTACCCTTATCGCCAATGTGGCCGAAACGACCTCGGCATCCTCTGGCAGATCGGCGAGATCGAAGCGCAGCAGGATACGATCGGGGGTGAGCGGGCCCTGCAAATGTACCAGGTCGAAATCGTGAAACAATTCGTCGGGCACATCGGGGTTGATCCAGGTGTCCTCGGTCACATCTGGGCCTTTGATCTCTAGCACAGTCGGACCGGAGACAGGCTCGGGTGTGGCGCTGGGGATCGGCGAGGGCGTGAGATTGGCCAGGTAGCGCTCCACCCGGCAGGAACGAGTCAAGAGCAGCACAGCCAGGCACACCACGCAGACGACCATCACTATCCCTGTAATACGTAGAGCGTTGCGCCCCTTTGTAGAACGCACCGCGCTCCCAATTCCTGCAAACAGCTTGCCCAAAAAGTTGCTGCGCCGACGGGGCGGCACACCCTGAGATCCAGCGACAGCCGCCTGAAGCGCGCGCCCCATCTCATCCGCCGTCTGGAAGCGATCCTGGGGCTCCTTGGCCATCGCCTTGAGGATCACCCGCTCGACCGCCTCGGGCAGATCGGGCCGCTGCGAGCGCGGCGAAGGCAGCGGCGCAGAGATGTGCTTGAGGATGACGGCGTAAGGAGTGTCGGCATCGAAGGGCACGCGCCCGGTACATAGCTGATATAGCAACACGCCCAAAGCATAGATATCGGAGCGCGCGTCGCCGGTCTCCCCCTTGCACTGCTCCGGCGACATATAGGCCGGAGTGCCCAGCGTGCCGCCGCTCTCGGTGATCGCCGTCGATCCCTCGACGATACGCGATGCCGAAATCGGTCAGCACGGGACGTCCGC
>JARRJX010000499.1:0-2804 GCA_037388645.1 Chloroflexota bacterium | reverse complement strand
ACCGCCCTGGGCATCACCGGCTTGAGCCAGGGAGCCACGTTTGTGGGCGGGCTGGGCTTGATTTTTGGCGCGCTGGTCGCACAGTCCTGGCTGTGGCTACCGGTGATTGCCCTGGCGCTGGCCGGGGTATCGTGTCTGCGCCGGGCGCGCTGGGCGCTGCTGCTGCTAGCCTGGGGTGTCGCCCATCTGATCGGCTATGTAGCCCTTGGGGTAGCGCCCTATCGCTGGTACTACGCGCCGCTGGTTCCGGGATTGGCTGCCTGCTTTGGCCTGGGGGTTGATTGGTTAACCCAACGCCTGCCGGAGCGCCGCCGCTGGCTGGCCCCCATGCTGTCGCTGGCCGTGCTGGCCGCGGCGTCGGCCCGATCGTTCTCCCTGATCGACCTCACCATGCGGCGCGGGGAGCCGTTCATCGCGGCGCGCTCCCCGGCCATGTTTCCCCTGCTGCCCACCGTCGATTGGGGCATTTACCAGGAATCCGGCCAGTGGCTGCGGGACAACACGCCGCCTGAGGCCGTGATCGGCGTGGCCGAGGTCGGCCAGCTTGGCTACTACGCCGAGCGCACGATGATCGACTACCTGGGGCTGATTCAACCGGAAGTCGCCCAGGCCGTCAGGCGGCGCGATATTTACTGGTGGCTGCCGCGTTTTATGCCCGATTACCTGGTGCTGAGCGAGGCCGATGGCGTACCATCGCTGTATGGTTACAGCCTGGAAGACGTGGACTGGTTTCAGGCCTGCTACGCCGAGGTAGCCCGTTTCACCGACAGCCGCTATCTACGCAGCCCGCTGGTGATCTACCAACGGATATACACGCCAGCCGAGATATCCCCGGTCGAGGTTGCTCCGACCTCATTCCCCATCGCGTCGAAGCCTGACACCCTCACCCTGACCGGCATGGCTGCCGATTTCGCCTTGAGCGATCTGGAGCCAGGCCAGCCGGTGCGGGTGCGGTTGGAATGGGTTTTGACGCGCCTGGCTGCCGGGCCGGAGCACCTGGTCGTGCGGCTGCTCAGCCCAGACGGCGCGCTTGCCGGGCAGCGTGATCGTCGGTTCGACCTCTCGGATTGGCCGGTCAACCAGCCGATTACCACTTACAACACTTTTATCCTGGCCCCCGATCTCCCCCCCGGCGTCTACGAGGTGGCGGTTGGCGTCGGGCCAGAATCTGAGTCGCTGACCTGGCAAACGCTCACGCGGGCCAGGGTGCCGTTGGATGCGCCGCCGCCCGGCGGCCTGGCAGGGGAGCGGGTCGTGCTGGGGGAGGTGATCGCCTTGGACGGCTACCGGCTGACCGTCGAGCCGGGCCGCATATCTCTCCTGCTGGCCTGGGAAGCGGTCGGCCACCCAGGCGCGGATTACACCGTCTTTGTCCATTTGCGCGATTCGGAGGGGCAGAACGTGGCCCAGGTCGACGCCGAGCCGTATGGGGGCAGCTATCCAACCGGGATCTGGGAGCCGGGAGAAGTGGTGCCGGATACCTATCAGATAGACACAGGCGGCCTGCCGCCCGGCGAATACGGGTTATACGTGGGTCTTTACACGGTAGATGGAGGACGGCTGCTCACCGCCGACGGCGAGGATTCGATTCACCTGGAGACGCTCTCGCTCGGAGAGTGAGGGCGCACGGCTGCATCTATCGACAGCTTGGCGAGTTATGTTATAGTGTTGAGACATTGTTGCGTTGATCGTGAGAAGGAGTCGCGATAGTGGGTACCCGCAGTATGCTCGACCGTGAGCTGGCAATCATCCGTGATAACGTGATCCGTATGAGTTCATTGGTAGACGAAGCCATCGAGCGGAGTTATCGCGCCCTACGGCTGCACGATGTCAACCTGGCGCAAACCGTCATCAACGATGACGCGAACGTGGACGACCTCTGCACTCAGATCGAGAACAAAGTTGAATTGACCGTTGCCTTGCAGCAGCCAACTGCTCTGGACCTGCGCCGGGTGCTGGCTGATTTGCTGATCACGACCGAGCTGGAGCGCATGGGCGACCATGCCGAAGGAATCTCCCGTACCGTCGTGCGATTCGACTCCGATGTGCCAATGGAGCTTCCCACTCAGCTGCGGGTCATGAAGGACGGAGTCCGCGACATGATCCGCCGGTCGATGGATGCTTATGTAACGCAGAATGTCGAGCTGGCGGAAGAGGTCGGCAGGCTGGACGAGGAGGTCGATCACGCCTACCGCGAGCTGTTCGATCTGCTGGTCGGATCGATGGGCCAGGAGGAGCTGTCTGTCGAGCACGGCACTTACCTGCTCTGGGCGGGGCACAACCTGGAACGCATCGGCGACCGCGCCACCAACATCTGCGAGCGCATCATCTACTCGCGCACGGGCGATGTCAGCCAGTTAAACCCCTGACCGCTGCCCAAATCTAGCCAGCTAGCCAGGCTGGCTGATACTTGGTAGAGAGAGCCATATGCGGGCGTTTCGCATATGGTCTTTTTTTGTATAGCCGATGAGGACTCTGTGATTTTACTCACCGGATTAATGGCTCATTTTGTACCTGGAAAGCATTACGGAGAGCGTTTCTTAAACTCCTCTTAATAGTTGAATAAATCAAGCTTAACAATAACGGGCTAGACTGCCACCCAGTTAAACATCTTAGATCTGTCCGCAGATACAGGAGGATGAAGAAACGGTGAAACTCAAGAAGTTCGCATTGTTGTTCTCGCTGCTCGTGATCACAGGGGCACTCATGGCCGCCTGTGCACAGCAGCAGGCCGCGACGGCAGAGGCACCTGCCGGAGAGGGGATGACTAGATAAAATCTTGAAGTTTCTCCCATGAGATCAAA
>JARRJX010000498.1:0-3632 GCA_037388645.1 Chloroflexota bacterium | reverse complement strand
GCTTACCGGTGGACACCCTACTCGACGCCGAAACCGAGCCGGGCATCACGCTGATCGGCGCGTCGCTCCGGCCCAGAGAAATGAGCGGCGGCGAGATGGGAAACCTCACGATCACGCTATACTGGCGAGCGGACTCAGCGCCCGGCGCGTCGTACCGGACCGCGCTTCGACTCGTCGACGGAGCAGGCCACGAAATTGACCGGGAGAGCAGCCTCCCGGCGGACGGTCTGTACCCCACATCGGAATGGTCAGCGGGGGAGATCGTGCGCGACATCCACACATTCTGGATCGATCCCGGCCTGCCAGAAGGCGAATACGCCATCGAAGTCGGGTTAACCGGCCCCGGCGAGAACACACCCAGCCAGTGGATTCCCGGCGGCGTTTTTCGACGAACAAGTGCCGATTAGCCTACGCTTTCCATATGCATATACCTTGACAGTCGAATGCTGTGCGTGATAACATATTGCGTTAATCGACACAAAGCGTCCTACCTCAGAGGCGGACGCTTAATGTGTAGACTCCACACACAAGGGGGGTGTCTATGCACAAAGCCTGCGTGCCTGCGGCGGGCTTCTCGCTCCAGGGGAGCGACCCATAGGTTTTTTCACATACCCAACACTTGATGAGGAGAGGAAACTGATGAAACAGCGCAAGTTCCTGCTGTTGGCTTTATTCGTTACCGCAGCATTGGTTGCTGCCGCCTGCGCGCCCAGCCCGCCACCTACCCAAGAGCAGGCTGCCCCGGAGGACCCCTGGGGGGTGATAGAGGTCGCCCCCAGCGATCCGATCCGCGTCGCGGTCAACGTAGTCACGTCTCAACGAGCTTCGGGCCTCTGAAATCGCTGTTAACGACGCCGGTGGGGTGCTTGGACACGACATCGAACTCGTCGCCAACGACACACTGTGCAGCGCCGAAGGCGGCCAGACCGTTGCCAGCCGCACTGTCTCGGACCCGACGATTGTGGCGATTATGGGCCACACCTGCTCGTCATCCTGCGAGCCTGCTGCCCCAATCTACGAAGAAGCGCACATGACGATGATCTCGCCTTCGTGCACGGCAGGTGCCCTGACGGCCCCTGACGCGGTCCGCTCGTTCATGCGCACGGCCTTCAACGACAACTTCCAAGGTAAAGCTGCCGCAGAATTCGCGTATAACACGCTCGGCGCGCGCCGGGTTGCCACTATTCACGACGGCAGCCCTTATGCGGTCGGCCTGGTAGACGTGTTCGCAACCAATTTCCAGGACATGGGTGGTGAGATTGTAGCCCAGGAAGCCGTCAACGTCGGCGACACGGACATGCGTCCGCTGCTGACCTCGATCGCCGCGCAAGAGCCTGACATGCTTTACTTCCCGATCTTCCCGGCTGAAGGTGGCTTCATCGCCGCACAGTCCCATGAAGTTGAGGGCCTGGGAGACGTGATCCTGATGGGTGCAGACGGCATCAAGTCCGACACCTTCATCGAGGCAGCGGGCGACTCCGCAGAGGGTGTTTACGCCAGTGGGCCGGCCACGTCGGAAAGCTCCGCATACGATACTTTCCTGACCGCCTATGTTGATGCTTACGGCGAGGAACCTCCTGCCCCGTTTGCGCCTGAGAGCTATGACGCCCTCAACGTCATCCTCAAGGCGATCGAAGCATCGGCAGTCAAGGCCGATGATGGCACGCTGTACATTGGGCGTCAGGCGCTGCGTGACGCCATGTACAACGTCGCCCCGTTTGATGGACTGTCTGGGAAGATCCAGTGCAACGATACGGGTGACTGCAGCACCGCAGGTGTAGAGTTCGCTCAGGTACAAAACGGCGAATGGGCTGTCGTCCAGTAAACCTACACCCTGACCACAGCTAAATCGCGTACGCAATAAAGATGAGCCAGGGAGGGGAGGCTCTCCTCTGGCTCATCTCATTTGCTTCCAAGGAGGACGAAATGAACAAACGCCTACTTGGGCGGATCAATGCCACTAACATCATCGTTTGGAGCATCGGCGTCCTTATCTTGATCTTCGTCATTGGGGGCAGCATCGCCACCCTCACACAAGGTATTTATGCTCCGTCCGTCTGGATCGACTTCTTCATCTTCGGGCTCGCGCAGGGAAGCGTATACGCACTTATCGCGCTCGGCTACACGCTCGTCTACGGCGTTCTTTTTATGATCAACTTCGCGCACGGCGAAGTCTTCATGAGCGGCACATACATAGCTTATTTTGTGGCTACCGCCTTTGACCAATCCGGATTCTTGAACCGAAGCCCGCTGATCGCCCTGCTGATCGTCGCGCTGGTCTCGATGTCGGTTTCAACGATAATCGCCGTCGTCCTCGAACGGGTTGCGTACCGGCCCCTGCGGCGCGCGCCACGGCTCGTTCCACTGATCACGGCAATCGGTGCCTCATTCTTCCTGCAAAACGCCTTCAGGGGCCTGTTTGGACCGCGCACGAAAGTGTATCCTGACGTGGACATCCTGGCGGGCACCTGGAACATCCTCGGCATCGACATCCTCAAGACGCAGGCAATCGTGATCGTCGCCGCAATTATCATGATGTTCGGGCTGTTCATGTTCGTGCAGTACACGAAGGTTGGCCGCGCGATGCGGGCTGTCGCAGAAGACAAAGACGTGGCAGCACTGATGGGAATCAACGTCGACCAGGTGATCGTGGTGACGTTCGCGGTGGGCGCGGCGCTGGCCGGGGCGGCTGGCATCCTGTACGCCCTGTTGTTCAAACAAATCACGCACACGGTAGGGTTCATTCCAGGTATCAAGGCGTTTACCGCGGCTGTGCTGGGCGGGATCGGCAACGTGCCGGGTGCCATGCTGGGGGGGTTATTCCTCGGCATATTCGAGTCAATTGGGCCGAACCTGTTCTTCAGCGGGCTGAAAATCCCGGCACCGAACCAGCTCAAGGACGTCATCGCATTCACCATGCTGGTCCTGGTGCTTATCTTCCGCCCAACCGGTATTTTGGGCGAGGCCCTGTCGGAGAAGAAAGCCTAACCCACAGCGAAAAACCGAGGTAGCCATGTCCTCTAACAACAGCTCAACGGGCACGCCAACTCCATCAGGCACCTGGCAGAGCGCCCTCAAATCAGGCTTACTCTATGGGGGGGTGGCGCTGTTCATTGCCTTAGTTGGATTGGTAGGTGTATTCAGCAAGAGGGATATCATCTACAACGTCTTCTCGATGGGGCAGGCCTTACTCCTGGCGGGGAGCTTCATCGGCGGATACCTGATGGGCAGGAAGACTGAGGAACGGTCGGTCATCAGCTCCGTCTTACACGGGACTTCGCTCGGCCTAGTTGCGGGCCTCGTGATGGCCGGATACCTGGTCCTAGCGTCGAACGTGAACCTGCGAAACATCCTCGTCAACTCGTCGCCAGACCTGCTCAACGTGCTCAGTTTTAGCCTGGGCTACAGCAGCGGCGCAATTGTACTCGCTCTCATCTTCACGGCCATCGCCACCGTGGGCAGCCTGATCAGCCGGACAACCCCCGTATTACGAAAAGCGCTGATCACCGGAATCGTATCGGTACTGGTCCTGGGTATCCTGGCAGATTTCATTTCCACTCTATTGGCGAAGGGATTTATCAAACCTGTTTCCGACTTCTTCTTCGCGAGGAGCGGGTTAAGCCTGGCGGGGG
>JARRJX010000497.1:0-4675 GCA_037388645.1 Chloroflexota bacterium | reverse complement strand
AGATTAATATCATCCCTCGTGTATAATCTCGCCAATGAGAGTGAAAAAAATATTTTTGCTCGTTGTATTAGTTTCATTATCAGATGGCAACCTCACCTGGTTCCAGATTCTCGAGTTCGAAGACGGCGACATTCTCTTCCGGCAGCACATAAGGCCAGACCATCATCTCGCCAGGCGCATATCCCAGAAGCGGAGTAGGCGATTCGATAAACTCGTATCTGATGAAGGTCTCCAGCCCTATTAAGTCCTTGCCGGTGCATCTCAGTCGGATCTGGCTGGGAGACACTTCGATAACAAGGTCAAGGGGAACTAACACTTCTATGTGAGCACCGTGCCTTTTCCTCACGACGAGATGGGTGATCTCTTTGGATAGCAGGTTGATGATGACGGTCGTTGACCGGCCACACAGACCATCAGCACAATAAACGTCCACATCAAGCGGTAGATCCACGGTTACCCTCCTACAGAATATCGGCCAATAATTGAGGTGGCCTATCTTCTAGTTCGGCTTGATATATGGCTTCAGCCTGCAAAAGGTGCTGGAATGTTACGGTGCTTTCATTCTCGTCATTTGGGTACCTACGAAAACGATCTCTGATCGCCTCGACGCACGACCGGTATAGTGTCAGTGGGGTAGCATCTGCCAGTCGTTGCTCAAACTCACCTGGTTTCTGACGGGGCCACGCGGCGCCAGCAGCACCTGCGCTTCCGCAGCCAGCAAATCTGTCACTGACGGCGTGTGACCCATCGTTAGCTGAAGGATAGGCGCAGACGAAGTAAGCGTGACAAGCGTCTTATCTGGCTCGGCATGGATCATAAGGTCCCCACCAATTGTGCTCAGGATGGTCATCCCACTCAGCAGTCCAGCTCCTGGCAGTTGCATCACAAAAGCCAGCTGGTCGCTCCAGGGTTCCTCGACACTGAGGTGGGTGATCTCTGTCTCAACCTCGGCTAACAAGGTGGATAAATGTTGACTATGAACCAATTCATGCCTGACCTGCAGTTGCTCCGTGCAGGAGAGGGACAATGCCTGCCACCAGGCCTGATTGGCTTCACTAAAGGGATCTCCTGTGGGTAACTGTAGATTATGGCGATGAAGGACGCTGTGCAGGCGGTTCTTGGCTGCCGTTCGATCCCTGACAAGCCGCTGGCGATGCGCAATTCTCGGACTTCCACAGGCGGAACCCACACAGCTGACAGCAGATTCGCAGCCAGTAACTTAGCCAGCACTACCGCATCATGCCGGTCCGTTTTCGCCCGTGAGCTGCTAATCAGTTTGACTTTGTAGACATTAGCTACTTTGATCTCATCCACCCGTGATGTTAGCTGGTCGTAGATGGCCCAGGCATTGCTGGTGGCTTCTAAGGCAACCTGATCCGTGGTGAGCAGGTGTTGAGCACTCCATTCAGAGAACCTGGGCAGGCTGACTTTGCAAGGTTCCAATATGATCTGCTGCTGACCGTCAATCCCGGCTATCATCACATTGTCTCGGTGAACGTCTAACCCGATTGAGCGCGGTCGTTCCGACATGTTAGCCTCCCTTGTTTTCAATCTTTGGGAGATGTGTTTTGAGGCCAAACTCTCTCATGCACCGATACGAGCTTGACATCTTCACGTCCTCTCATATGAACCATGCGAGGGGACCACACGAAACACCTTAACGAGCTTGACCAGGCATGCTGGCCTTCTCATACAAAAATCCGTGCTGGCCCAATGCCCACATCCAATGGCATCCCCACTCTTTTCACAAACTTCTTTCAGGATACCATTGGGTTGTCATTGCCGGTCTCTCTACACTCAACCTTTACGTGTATGTTAACATCTTATGGGCACGATTCTGGCTTTGGAGGGCGTCAGATACTTCTTGCCCCCCGTCACAAAGAGCGATTGATCATCGCGCACATTCATTCCCTCTTCGCAAGCGCAGGGAATTGCCCACAACCAGCAGACTGCTGGAAGCCATAGCCGCGGCAGCGATGACCGGGCTGATCAGGCCGAATGCAGCCAGCGGGACGGCCAGAAGATTGTAGGCGAACGCCCATACCAGGTTCTCATAGATGATGCGACGAGTACGGCGTGACAGGTGAATGAATTCAGGGATTAGCATCAAGTCAACCCGCATCAGCACAAGGTCGGAGGTCTCTCCGGCAATGTCGGTGCCGCCGGCCATCGTGATGCTCAGGTCCGCCTGCGCCAGGGCTGGCGCATCGTTCACACCATCACCAACCATCAGCACCTTCTCGCCAAGCTGCTGCCATTCCTTTATCCTAGCAGCCTTTTTGACGGGCAGACACTGACCCTCAAACTCATCCAAGCCCAGGTGGGCGGCGACGGCTTGCGTAGTGTCCTTGTTGTCCCCGGAGAGCATCGTTACGTGCAAGCCGTCGGCCTGCAAGGTCTTCACGGCACTGGTAGCGCTGGGATTGGGTATATCCCGAAAGGCGATGAACCCGAGGGGGGACTCTTCCCAGCCCACCCAGATCACGGTGTCGCCTTTATCTGCATAGGCTCCCGCCCGGTTGAGAAGCGCATTGGAAGTCCCATCCAATTTGAACAGGCGCTGCGCTCCGACCAGAAGGCGGCGCGACCCGATGAGGGCCGTCACACCCAGCCCCCGGAGCGGCTTGAAATCCGAGATCGAGGGATTATCCTCTCGGTTCGTGGGCAGGCTTGCTTCGAGAATGGCTCTAGCCAGAGGATGTTCTGAATACTGCTCCACGCCCGCTGCTAGACGCAGGACTTCGTCCTCGGACAGGTCGCTCTTCGGCGAGACCTCGACGGCTACTACGCTCAAACTTCCCTGAGTGAGCGTACCAGTCTTGTCAAAGACGACCCGGTGGACCTGCTCGGCATGCTCAAGAGCTGCAGGCGTGCGTACCAGTATGCCCTTTTCTGCCGCACGTCCCAGCGAGACAGTAAGCGCCAGCGGCGTTGCCAGGCCAAGCGCGCAGGGACAGGCCACGACCAGCACCGTCACCGCGTTTATAAGGGCAGAGCCAGCGGAACCCAGCGCCAGATACCAGCCGACTCCTGTCAGCATGGAACAAATCACGATCCCGACAGTAAACCAGGTCGAGGCTTTATCAGCCAGACGCTGGATAGGTGGTTTGGAGATCAGGGTCTCCTCGACGAGGCGAGAGATTTCCGCCAGACGGGTATTTTCAACTGGCCGCCCGACCTCGCAGACCAGCGCGCCATCGGTCACGACCGCTCCCGCATAGGCCACGTCCTCAGAGGCTTTTTCCACAGGCGTGGATTCGCCTGTCAGCAGGGACTCATCCAGCGCGGCTTGTCCTTCGAGGATTTTGGCATCCACCGGGACACGTGTCCCCGGTTTGACCAGGATAGTCTGTCCGACCCGCAGTGAGGAAGCCGGTACCTGCACCCATCGGTCGCCATCTTTGCGGAGGGCCTGCTCTGGTTGGAGCGCCATCAACCGGCGAATTCCCTTACGTGCCTGTCCGCCGCCAAGTGTTTCCAGCCAGCGCCCCAACATCACAAAGGTCGTAATCATGGCAACAGAGTCGAAATACGCTTCAGCATCGCCAGTCACGGTGACGTATACACTGTAGGCGTAAGCCGAAAGCGTGGCTAACGATACCAGCGTATCCATAGTGGCAGAATGGGCGCGTAAAGCGCGCCATGCGCCGCGCAGGAAGGAACTTCCACCATAGAATAGAACAGGAGTTGCTAATGCCCAGGCCAGGTATTGTAAGTGGCGTACTTCTGGTAGATCGAACTGCCCAGCAGCGTACTGATGGTACAACTGTGTCAAATACAACAACATCACTTGCATCCCAAATGCTGCCGCAGTAATCAGTTGTAGCAGAGTGCGCTCCTGTTGCTGGGTAGCCTGCTTTTCGGTTGCATTGTCTGTTAGGCGCGCATGGTAGCCCAGTGTATCCAGTGTCTGCAGGACATGGTCTGGATTCACAACTTGGGGGTCAAACTGAATGCGACCGCGTTCAGCCGCAAAACTAACGTCCGCCGTCTGGATGCCTGGCGTGTTGCGCAGAACATTTTCGGCTGCTGTTGCACAGCCTGCACACCACATCCCCTGGATGGAAAAATAAGTATCCTTGCCCGGATGGAGAGTGGCCTTGCCCCGGCTCCCGGATGTACTAGCGGTATCCAGCACTGTCGCCAACATTCCGTTTTCCAAGGCGGCCTGGTAGACACGTGCACACCCCGAACAACAGAAATGTCGCTCGTCTCCGTCGAAAACCTGAACGACAGGCATACCGGTAATTTCCAGCCCGCAAAGGGCGCAGGTTTCTTGGCTCACCACAAAACCACTCTCCCCAACTGGAGATGGGGCCAAAGGTGCAAAGCCGCTCCGCCGCGCAAGACCATCTGCAACCCAACCAGGAGCATAAGCGCCCCGGCAGCGCGCAACATTGTCCGCCGAAAGTGTGTTACGCCTAGAGCGGTGGCCCCAAGGTCCAGAACCAGCAGGGCGGGAAAGGTTCCCAGCCCAAACAGTGCCATACCACATGCCCCGCTCCAGACATGACCACTGGAAGCAGCCAGGAGCAATGCACTGTAAACCAGACCACAGGGCAGCAAGCCATTGAGCACCCCCATGCTAACGACGCCCTGCCACCCTCTCTGCTTCAGCGCAAACGACACAGCGGTATTCCACCAGCGAGCCATCCCCTCCGGTTGACGTATCGAG
>JARRJX010000496.1:0-2827 GCA_037388645.1 Chloroflexota bacterium | reverse complement strand
GATCACCAGGAGGTGACATGAACCGACCGTTACCACCAGGCGCGCGCCTGGCGCTGGGCGCGCTGGCCTGCTCCCCACTGGGGGCGGCTGCCGGGCTGCTCGCCACACCCACGCCGACCCACACGCCCACGCCAACCGCCACACCGACGATCACGTCGACACCCACCCCGGCTATCCCGGCAGACTGGCTGCAATTCACCAGCCAATACATGGGCCTGACGCTGTTCTACCCACCCGGCTGGGATGCGAATTCGACGATCCGTACATCGAGCTGGCGAACCGGGCAGACGACGTGTACCTGGAAGCGGGGATCATCGATGAGACTACCGAGGCCGGAGAGGACATCGGATACCAGCCAGGGATGACCTCCGAGGAGATTCTCAACACGATCCTGAACCTTTTCAGCGAAGAAGTATCCCCTGAAGACCTCCAGGCGATCACTTTCAGCGAGATCGAAACGCGCCCGACACCCCTGGGGGAGACGGCGTTTATGACGATCACCGGCCCGCCGGATTAGATCTCAAACGTCTATCTGGCAGCGGTGAGCATCTCGTCTGACGAGGCGCTGCTCTTTGTCGGGTTAGTTGAAGAGACCGGAACGCTGGAGCAGTACATCCCGACCTTTGACCAGATCGTCGGGCACGCGCAGCGGACGCAGTAGCCCGGCGCAGGGTGGGGATTGACGCTATAATCTTCCCCATGAAACAACCAACAATCCGTCTGACCACCCCACCCAGGCGCTCCTACCCGCCGATCGCGCTGCTGGCCGGGGCGCTGGCGACCGTCGGCTGCCTGCTGAGCGGCATCGGGGGAAGCCTCGAACCGGCGAATCCGACCAGTGAACCGGCGGAGGCAGCACCGAGCGAAGCGCCGACGCTGCCGCCCGCCACGGATAGCGGCGAGACCACACCGGATCAGCCCAACGACATGCTGGCGGCGCTGGCCCAGGCCGAGCCGCTCCCCCGCGACCGCTACGACCTGGCGGTGCGCTTCCTGGGCGTCGACCTCGATTCGGTCGAGCCGCCGGAGCCGATCAGCTACGAGGTGGGAGACGTGGCATCCTTCTGGGTGGAGGATTCGGACACGGAGGAGGTGTCGCAGGTCGAGGCGGAGCTGGTGTACATCACGCCGCACCTGTACGTGTGGGTCGAGCAGGGGGTGAGAGTCGACCGGGCCGCTTTGCGGGCGGCAGCAGACCAGTTCGACCAGGATATCTATCCCACCGACCGCTCGTTCTTCGGCAGCGAGGCGCTGCCCGGCATCGACGGCGACCCGCGCCTGCACATCCTGAACGCCCGCTCGCTGGGCAGCAGCGTGGCGGGCTATTTCTTCAGCCCCAGCGAATACCCGGCCAGCATCGTCCCGTATTCCAACGAGAAAGAGATGTTCTTCATCAGCCTGGCGGCCACCCAGCCCGGCGACGGCTTCTACGACAACGTGCTCGCCCACGAATTCCAGCACATGATCCACTGGAACGTCGACCGCAACGAGGATTCCTGGCTGAACGAGGGACTGAGCGAGCTGGCCTCGTTCCTGAACGGGTTCGGCCCGTCGTCCTTCACCTTCTACTACCTGGACGACCCCGACTTGCAGCTCAACACCTGGCCGGAAGGGGGATCGGGCGGCGCGCACTACGGCGCAGGGTTCCTCTACACCGCCTATTTCCTGGACCGATTCGGGCAGGACGCGCTGCGGGCGCTGGTCGCCAACCCGCACGATGGGCTAGCCAGCGTCGACTCGACACTCGACGCGCTGGACGCGGGGATCGACGCCGACGGCCTGTTCCTGGACTGGGCAATCGCCAACATCCTCAACGATCCGGGAGTGGATCAGGGGCAGTACGCGTACGGCAACATCCCCGGCCTCGCCACGCCACGGCCTGCCGAGGAATTCTTCCAGATGCCGGTGGCGGCCCAGCAGGCCCAGGTGTACCAGTACGGGGTCGATTATTACCTGCTGTACGGCCCGGCGGCGGTGACGGTCCGCTTTGAGGGCGCGCCAGAGGTGCGCATCCTGCCGACGGACACGCACGACACCGACGGCAACCCGGCGACCGACGACTCGTACGTGTGGTGGTCGAATCGGGGGGACGAGTCCGACATGACCCTCACGCACCGCTTCGACCTGACCGGCCTGGACAAGGCGTCGCTGGTATACGACGTGTGGTACTGGATCGAAGACCTGTGGGACTATGGCTACGTCGAGGTCTCGACCGACGAGGGGCAGACCTGGACGATCCTGGAGACGCCGCACACCACCTCGGAAGACCCGCACGGCAACGCCTACGGGCCGGGCTACACCGGCCTGAGCGCCGACCGCCCAGGGGCGAACGCGGAGGGGTGGCTGCACGAGAAGATCGACCTCTCCCCGTACGCGGGCGGGCCGATCCTGGTGCGCTTCGAGACGATCAGCGACGACGCCGTGAACCAGCCCGGCATGGCGATCGACAACGTGTGCGTCCCGGCGCTCGACTTCTGCGACGACGCCGAAGCGGGCGCGGGCGAGTGGGAGTCCCAGGGATTTGTCCGGCACAACAACGTCCTGCCGCAGAACTTTGGCGTGCAGGTGATCCTGCCGAATGGGGTGGGGAACTTCGAGGTGCTGCCCTTCCCGCTGGACGCGCACAACCAGGGCGAATTTTCCTTCACGATCGACCAGGGCGAACCGGCGGTGCTGGTCGTCTCCGGCCTGACGCGCTACACCACCCAGCCCGCCGAGTACAGCTTTGAGGTGATGACGGAGTAGCTCCTATGCCTGACTGGAAGTGTCACGTTTGCGGCACGGAGGTCTCCTGGGGGACGCCGGTCTGCCCGCTGTGTGGCAGCGC
>JARRJX010000495.1:0-2832 GCA_037388645.1 Chloroflexota bacterium | reverse complement strand
CCCGCGGGCAGCGATGCAAGCCATCTACCAGCGGCCCCCCGCCCTGGTTCTGCTCGACCTGAACATCCCCGGCGTCGACGGGATGGAGGTCTGCCGCTACATCAAGCGCGACCCGCTGGCGAGAAACGTCGAGGTGGTTTTTGTCACGGCGGAGGATGACCCGACCGTGATCGAAAAGGCCCGCGAGGCCGGGGCGCTCGATTACCTGGTCAAGCCGGTGGACTTCGACCGGCTGGAAGAGATCCTCAACCATGTAGCCGGTTCCTGATATCCCCGCAAAAAAGAAGAGCGCGGCCCCCTCTCTGGGAGCGGCGCTCTTTTTGCTGCCTGCTGCCAGTTAGACGGCGGGCGCGCTGGGGGATGATACCTTGGTAGCGAGCTGGCCGATCAGGTGACCGCTGAAGTACATCATGAACGGCCCGGCGAGCAGACTGCCGATGCCAAGGGTGATGCCGGACACCACCGAGGCGATCAGCCCGCCCCGGAATATGTAGAGGATGAACATCCCGAAGTCGCCGATGTTCTCGCGCATCAGGGCGATGTTGTCGCCGAACTGGAAGAAGGTGCCGAATTCGCTGTCGTTATCCATGTAGCGCAGGTAACCGGCCATGTACACCAGCCCTGCCGCGATGGCGTAGAGGATCACCACGCAGATGCAGCAGACGGCGATAATGCTCGCCCCACCGAACAGCGTCTTTGCCAGGTCGTCGTTACCACTGCTCATCGCGGGCAGTAAGAAGACGGCCCATAACACGCAGAATACCACGACGGTTGGTATCTGGTAGATGAAGGAAGCCAGCCAGACCATCAGCCCCTTACCGAGCTTGCCGCCGAAGTCGCTCCAATCAGGCATCGGGGTGGGGTCGCCTCGCTTGACGGCCTGGGCCAGCCGGAATGACCACCCCTGCACCGCCAGCGGGTTGCCGATAATCGGGATCAGGTTGATCAACAGCCCCAGGCCCAGCTTCGAAAGCCAGTCGTCGTCCTCAAACGGGAATGTCAACGCGCGGGTGAAGTCCATCGTTTCGTATTCCTCCTCGTTAGATCGTCATAATGTAGATGGTGATAATGTGCTGAACAATGAACAGGTTGAATCGATCATCTTTTTCTTATAACACGCACCACCTCAAAAGTGTACGAATCATTATAGTTTTCTGACCAACTCTGTCAAATTATATCGTATCTACCGGGGGAAGTGCGCGGTGAGAGGCCGCAGGGAGAATCAACCCGCCGCCCTCAATTTTACCCTCCCCAGTTGTTGTATCCTGCCCGGCAGGCGGGTTATAATCCAGATTCGAACTTTCGTTCTGATTCCATGCGGGAGAGGACATGCCCGAATTTAAGCTCGTCTCGGAGTTCGAGCCGACCGGCGACCAGCCGCAGGCGATCGCGGCGCTGGTCGAAGGCCTGGAAAGAGGGGCCAAACACCAGACCTTGCTGGGCGCGACCGGCACCGGCAAGACCTTCGTGGTGGCGAAGATCGTCGAGGCGATCAACCGGCCCACCCTGGTGCTCGCCCACAACAAGACGCTCGCCGCCCAGCTTTACAGCGAGTACAAGGCGTTCTTCCCCAACAACGCCGTCGAATATTTTGTCTCGTATTATGACTACTACCAGCCCGAAGCCTACGTGCCGCGCCACGACCTGTACATCGAGAAGGAAGCGACGATCAACGAGCAGATCGAGCGGCTGCGGCTGGCGGCGACCGCCTCGCTGATGAGCCGCCGCGACGTGCTGATCGTCGCCTCGGTGTCGTGCATCTACGGGCTGGGCCGCCCGGACGTATGGCGCGAGGTCAGCATCCCGCTGCGGGTGGGCGACGTGGTGCGCCGGGACGCGCTCCTGCGGCGGCTGGTGCACATCCAGTACACGCGCAATGACTTCGAGCTGCGCCACGGCACCTTCCGCGTGCGCGGCGATACGCTGGAGATCATGTCCGCCTACGGGGAGCGGGCCTACCGGATCATGCTGTGGGGAGACGAGATCGAGCGCATCGTCGAGGTCGACCCGCTGACCGGCGAGATCGCCCAGGAACGCGAGGGGGTGACGGTCTTCCCCAGCGCGCATTTCATCACCGAATCCGAGCAGGTCAGTTCCGCCTTTGAGCTTTTGCAGCGCAGCTTGGGTTCGACGTTCGCCTGCGAGCAAAGGACCGTGGCTGCCAATTGACCATGAGCGGTCGCACGGCGAAGGGCGCGTGGCGAACAGGTGATGGGGCTGGAGTGGACGGCCCACCTGAGAACAAATATCAATCAGTCGCCAGGTGGATAGGCTAAAAAGTGAGGGAAGTCATGGATTTCGAAGCTCGCCTTTATCACTATGGCCTTGGCGCAGGCATTCCGTACGGCATGTTGAATTCACTTGCGAATACGGTGGATGTGGCGCGCAACGCGCCGGACTTAGTCCGCCGCCGCAGGCTGGCGCGGGAAATGCTCGCCGCTTCCCCTTGGCGCGGGTTCATTCCGCCGGACCGGGGTTTCGCGCTGGTCGGTCCGAATACGCTGCCCGGCACGCAAGAAGTGCTGGAAGCGGTTCGTGCCATCATCGCGGACCGGCGCCAGACCGGTTGGCGTGCGCGCCGGCACAATCCATTCTACCAGCTCGAGCGCGCGGAAGATTTTAGCGACTATCCGGCGCTGCTGGATTTCGCGTTAAGCGACGCGATGCTCCACATCGTAAGCGACTATTACGGCATGGTGCCACAGATGAAGGAAATCGGTATCTGGCTCACCCCGCCACAGGATCATGAGTTCAGCAGCCAACTTTATCACTTGGACAAGCCCGAAAGCCAGTTGGTCAAGCTTTTCATCAACGTCGATCCTAACGACGAGG
>JARRJX010000494.1:0-2832 GCA_037388645.1 Chloroflexota bacterium | reverse complement strand
CATAGGAATAGCTGGATAGCGTTGTTTCCCTCCGCACTTTTCCCTGCCTCGTCAAGAGGAAGCTCCATCCCGCTGATTGGGTATAGCTGTTCGGCCTGGAGATTTAGCCTGGCCCGCGAAGTAACCAAGATTTTGATATCTGCGGCGGTAGTAAGGATGTCGCTTACTAGGTCAGCTCCGCCGTTGTCCTCTTTGTCTGTGGGGAGGAGGAGATGCTCGAAATTATCCAGAATGAGCAGCATGTGCTTCTGACGCAGGTAGTTGAGCAATTCCTGGCGCGGGTCGCCTTCGCTAGAGAACAAAAGGCCTATTCCGTGTGCGATGGCGGGAACGAGGGATTCAGCTGACTGTAGTGGTGCGAGTGGCACCAGGTAAACCTCAGTCAAATCGTTGGGCTGCGCGCTGATTTCTGTAAACGTCGTCGCGATCTCCTGTGCCAGGCGGGTCTTGCCGCTGCCGCCGGGTCCGATCAGTGTCAGCAGCCGGCAGTCGGGTGTGCGCAGGCGAGCGATGATCTCGTCCCGCTCCCTCTCCCGTCCGATCAGGGGAGTGATGGGGCAGGGCAGGTTCTGGGCGAATGCAGGCGCGCGCGAGGCGGGTGAGCTTCCATCTCTAATGCGCTGGAACAGGGCTGTGGTTTCCTCCTGCGGCGCCGTGTCCATCTCATCGGCCAGCGCGCGGCAGCAGGCCTGGTATTGGCGTAAGGCGGCCTCGCGCTGACCGCTGAGCGCCAGGGCTGATATCATCTGCCGGTGTGCCTCCTCCTGGCAGGGTTCGAGTGCCAAGATGCGCCCGGTGTACTCGATGGCCTGCGGATAGGCTCCTTGTGCCATATGGTGGGCGGCCAGAACGTGCAGCGCTCGCAGCGCGGTCAGCCGCAGCCGCTCCCGTTGCAACAGGACCCATTCCTCGAAAGCCGGTGCACGGCGGACGTGGAACCCGGCTATAAAGTCGCCTTGGTACAGATCAATGGCGGCGGACAGCTTGGCAACCTCGGCTGGTGTTATTTCTGCCTCTTGAATCGCGTTGATCTCGCCGGCCTGCCGTTCAAAGGCCTCCACGTCCAGCCAGTAGGGCTGTTCCTGATTGAAGGCGACCTGCTGGCGTGTGATGGTCAGGTACGGCGCGACCTGCCGGCGCAGATCGGCCAGCGTCTTGCGCAGGCCCGCTAGGGCGTTGGCCTCGGTCGTCTCGCCCCACAGCAGACCGGCCAGCGCCGCACGGGTGTGCGGTCGCCCGGTGACGGCCAGGTAGCACAGCAGGGCCAGCGACTTTTGGTGGGCAAATCCCTCCACTGGCTTACCATCCCGGCTGATCTCTACCCTGCCCAGCAGGTTTAGTCGTAGTTCGTTGTTCATCGAGTGTGTTTTGCGGCACTTTCCGCTCGTGCGCCAGGCTAAAGCCTGCCGCTAAGAGAACCAAGCCCGTATGGGCTGAAAACTCAGCCCCCGAAGGGGGCTTTTTCTCTGAGCCTGGTGCTTTAGCACCGGGCTCGGGCTTTGCACCAGGCTCATTATAAACCGAAAACCAACCCAAGGCCACCGTTTTGTACGATTTTTGTACGCTCGATGTGTATACTAGAGGATGTTGGAATCGCACAGGACTTGCTCAATTTGCCAAAGTGGCAATCACGAATAGGGGGATATCATGATCCAACCCAACGGCTCTGCCCCACGCTACCAATCCTACCTGCTGCGCTGTTGGGAGGTGCGCAGCCAGCAGCCCGATCGACCCGCCACCTGGCGCTATAGCCTGCAAGACCCCCAGACCGAGCAAAAGCATAGCTTTGCCGATCTGGAAGAGTTGGTGGATTTTTTGCAGGCCGAATTGGATCAGAACCGCAAGGTGGAATCACAGGAAGGAGTGCTATGAAAACAAGATACTCGCTCGTGTATTTGACCCTTGGCCTGAGCTTGGTCTTGACCGCAGGCCTGTTGTGGTTGATGGGTGGTGGCCTGCCCGTGGCGCGCGCTCAAGGGCCTGATGGCATCCACACCTACTATGTGGACACTGGTGGAACTTGCGGCGGGCAGACCCCCTGCTACACCACCGTGCAGAGGGCGGTGGATGCGGTGGACGACGCCGGCGACGTGGTGAAGGTGGCCGCCGGCGACTATACCGGCGTGAACGGGTACGGCGGGCTGCCTCAGGTGGTCTATATCACCAGGAGTCTGACCCTGCGCGGCGGCTACACCACCGCCGATTGGAGCGTTTCCGATCCCAGAATGTACACCACCACGCTGGATGCCCAGGGGGCCGGGCGAGCCCTCTACATTGCCGGCCCGGCGATCACCGTGACGGTAGAGGGACTGCACTTCACCGGCGGCGATGCCTCTGGGCTGGAAGGTTCTGATACGTATGATGCTGGCGGAGGGGTGTACGTCGTCCAGGCCGTAGTCACCATCAGCAGCTGTGTGATTTATGGCAACGCGGCTTCTTTCAGCAGCGTTGGCGTTGGGGGCGGGGTACACTTCGAAGGGAGCCAGGCTACCTTGGCCGGCAACACCGTCGCTGGGAATGTGGCCTGCTCCGGATGCGGCATGGGCGGGAGTGGCGGCGGTGTTTATGTCAGGAATGGTGGGGCTACCCTGACCGGTAATACCATCATCGACAACACCGCTGACGAAGGATCGTATATGGGCCTCGGCGGTGGCGTGACACTTGATGGATATCAAGTCCTCGCTGTCACGCTGAGCGGCAACACCATCGCCGGAAACACGGCCACCACGGGAATACAAGGCTTGGGCGGAGGCGTCTTTGCCTTTGCCCGTGTGGTTACCATGACGGGCAACAGCATCATCAGCAACACGGCCGGTATCACGAGAAGCTTGG
>JARRJX010000493.1:0-2845 GCA_037388645.1 Chloroflexota bacterium | reverse complement strand
AGTCGCTGGGCTGGTCAGCATGACGGCTGCCAGCTTGATCAGTGTCTTCAGCGCCTTGACGCTGTTATACTTGTTAAACATTTCCGGTTCTCCTGGGGAACTATTGAACCGGCACGTTGAGAGTGACACCCATGAGGTCGGTGGATACCGACACATAGTGAATGTCCCTCCAATGAGTAAAAGATGTGCTCAATTATGCATCAAAAGAGCTATTGGCTGGGGAATTTATGTGAGGAGCAAGTAGAGTTATATTACATGAACGATCCCTTTCGAGCCCACGACCTATAATTAATGAAGCATGAGCCCTCAAATTAGGGCTCATTTGCTTTTCTGGATACCTTTCAATAGATCCTATAGCGGCTAGGAACATCCGATTTCAACTGTATTTGATAGAGGAGTTAGCCTCAGAATTTCTATCGCGGGTGCGACCATTTGGGGAATAGAGCTCAACCACTCGCTCAGTTTGTTGCCACGGTTGAGCAAAGGCCCTAGTGCATCGGGGCCTAAAAAGGCCGAGAGTTAAGCGGCGAGGGCCTTACCTTGATAAGTCCAGCGATAAGGCTTTGCCATCGTTCGGTTAAAGTAATCGATAAAGGCCAGGACTTTGGCCTTGAGATCGGCGACCGAGGTAAAATTGCCACGTTTGAGCAGCTTGCGGGCCAGGATAGAAAACCAGGTCTCAATCTGGTTCATCCAGGAAGCATGTTTGGGCGTGTAGTGAAAGACAATGCGATGGGTGGGGTCGGAGAGAAAAGCAGCGCGCGTCGCCCTCGAAGTCAGGATGCCTGACTTGCCCTTGACGCCCAGGTCAATGTCGAGGTCGGATTCATCGGCTACATAGCGAACCAGGGAAGCAGACTGATGGGTGTTGAGATTGTCCACGATGAAATGCCATTGCACGATCTGCGGATTAGCCTCGACGGTACGCTGGATATGAGCGAGAAAATCGGCTTCGTTGCGGGTGGGGCCAGCCGAAATCTGGCCTATCTGTCCCGAAGCAACATGGAAGTTGACGATAAACGAGAGCGTACCCTGTCGGATGTACTCAAATTCGCGATACAGAACCCGACCGGGCTGCATCGGCAAATCGAGATGTTTGCGTTCGATGGCCTGCACACCCGTCATTTCGTCCGTGCTCACCGTCGCTTCTCCATGCGCTGCCCGTTCCTGGGCGGTTTGATACAGATGATTGATGGCGGCGATCTTTTCATCCGACTGCGGATCCGGCTCCGGCGTCAGATAATAACGTATCAAATGGGGTCTGAGGCCCCCTTTTTGAGCAATCGCCCTGCGTGTCGCGCTGAGATGCTCTCTACGATCCCACGCGCCATGATCTCATCAGCGATTTCACGGTTTGTCCATTGGCTGATGGGGCGGCCTGCTTCCCCCGGTGCCGCGCATGCCATCTGCTCGATCTGGCAAATCTGGTCTGCCGTGAACCGGGGCGGTGCACCCGGTCGGGGTAAGTCTTCCAACCGCTCTTCCACACTCAAATCTTCCAGTCTCAGCGCTTCAAGCTCCAGCCAGCGTCGCCGCCACAGGGTCGCCATATCCACCGATATCCCCAGTTCGTGCGCGATCTCAGCGTGGTTCTTGCCTTCTGCTGCCTTCAAGACAATCCGCGCTCGCTGTGCTTTTTGCTGTCCTGTTTTGTGCCGTGTCGCCAGTTTTTCCAATTCCTGGCGGGCGGACTCGCTTAACTCGATTATTTTTGGCTTTGGCCCGGGCATCGTTTCACCTTCTTTTTCAGGATGCCCTTATTTTACCCATTTCTTGTCTTACTTACGCCCTAATGCACTAGCTAATACAGTCGCTGACTGAAATCACTCAATCAGACACTTTACAGACTCTAAAGCAAAACACGTGACCCTGGGGCCACGTGTTCAATCGTATAATGTTGGCGAGCCGGTTGCTACGCCAGGTAATCGCGCAGCTGGCGCGAGCGGCGCGGATGGCGCAGCCTGCGCAGGGCCTTGCCCTCGATCTGGCGGATGCGCTCGCGGGTCAGGCCGAACTTCTGCCCGACCTCCTCCAACGTGTAAGTGCGCCCGTTGTGCAGGCCGAAGCGCAGGCGCAGGATGCGCGCCTCACGCGGGGAGAGCGTCGCCAGCACTTCTTCCACCTTCTCGCGCAGCAGGTTGTCCGAGACGCTGTCGGTGGGGGTGGGCGTTGAATCGTCCTCGATGAAGGAGCCTAACTCGCTGTCCTCGTCCTCGCCCACCGGGTGCTCCAACGAGAGCGGCTGCCAGCTCACCCGCAGCATCCACGGCACCTTGCGCGGCTCCACTCCCAACGCCTCGGCAATCTCCTCCGGGGTGGGCTTGCGCCCGTGGGTCTGCTCCAACTGGCGGGCGGTCTTGTAGAGGCGGCGGATGCGGTCGGACATGTGCACGGGCACGCGGATGGTGCGGCCCTGGTCGGCAATCGCCCGGGTGATCGTCTGGCGAATCCACCAGGTCGCGTAGGTGCTGAAGCGATAGCCGCGCCGGTAATCGAACTTCTCGACGGCCTTCATCAGGCCCAGGTTGCCCTCCTGGATCAGGTCGAGGAAGTGCACGCCCTGCCCGATGTACTTTTTTGCGATGCTGACCACCAGCCGGGTGTTGGCCTTGATCAGGTGCTCGCGGGCCGCCATCCCGTCCTCCTGCCGCGCCTGAAGCTCCGCCCGCTTTTCACTGCTGAGGTCGCCGTTGGCGCGAGCCAGGCGCTTGCCGGAGAGCAGCCCCTGCTCCAGGCGGCGGGCGAGGTCGATCTCCTCTTCGGTGGTGAGCAGCGGCACGCGGGCCATCTCTTTCAGGTAGAGGCCCACCGTATCGTCAGAGGCGATGCCGGACAGATCAAACGA
>JARRJX010000492.1:0-5579 GCA_037388645.1 Chloroflexota bacterium | reverse complement strand
GGCCTCCAGCGCGCCGGTCACCTTGGAAATGTTCTTTACACTTCGTATTCGCCGCCGGATTTCACGTGCTGTTGCCATATCCGATAATGCCTGCCTGTTAAGCCCAGGTCGAGTTGAACGACGTAATCACATCCTGAAGCTTCTGCTCGTTTTCCTCGGTTAATTTTAACTCCTCGTTGATCGAGTCGTAAATCCCCGGGTGCTGGTTCGCAACATCCTGGAGAAATGCCGCTTCCCAGTCCCTCACCTGATCAATCGGCACCTCGTCCAGATACCCTCGCGTTCCCGCATAGATGATCACCACCTGTCGAGCAAGGGGAACAGAATCGTATTGGGGCTGTTTGAGGATCTCGTTGAGCCGCATACCCCGATCAAGCTGCTGCTGAGTCGCGGCGTCCAGGTCGGAGCCGAACTGGGCGAACGCCGCCAGATTGCGGAACTGGGCCATATCCAGCTTCAACCGCCCGGCGACCTGCTTCATCGCCTTCCGCTGCGCATCGCCACCCACCCGGCTCACCGAGATGCCGGTGTTGACGGCAGGCCGAATACCCGCGTAGAACAGGTCACTTTCCAGGTAAATCTGGCCGTCGGTAATCGAAATGACGTTGGTGGGCACATATGCGGACACATCACCCAGCAGTGTCTCGATGATCGGCAGCGCGGTCAGGCTACCCCCACCGCGATCCTCGGAGAGCTGCGCGGCCCGCTCAAGCAGGCGCGAGTGCAGGTAAAACACGTCTCCAGGATAGGCTTCGCGCCCAGGGGGACGCCGCAGGAGCAGCGACACCTCACGGTAGGCCCAGGCGTGCTTGGACAGGTCGTCATAGACGACCAGGGCATCCTTGCCCTGCTCCATAAAATACTCGCCAATCGCGCAGCCAGCGTAGGGGGCAATGTATTGCAGTGCAGCCGAATCGGAGGCAGCGGCCAGCACCACGATCGTGTGTTCCATCGCCCCGTAGCTCTCCAGCGTCGCCACAACCCGGGCGATCTGCGCCTGCTTCTGGCCGATAGCCACGTAGATACAGGCGATGTCCCCACTACGCTGGTTGATGATCGTGTCGAGGGCGATCGCCGTTTTACCGGTCTGCCGGTCGCCGATAATAAGCTCTCGCTGACCCCGGCCAATCGGGATCATGGCGTCAATCGCTTTGATCCCCGTCTGCACTGGCCTATTGACGTTCCTTCGCTCGACCACGCCGGGGGCGATCCGCTCGGTGGCATAATATTCGGTCGTCTCGACCGGCCCCTTGCCATCCAGCGGCCTGCCCAGTGGATCGATCACCCTGCCTAAAAGCACCTCGCCGACCGGCACGGAGGAAACACGGCCCAGCGCCTTAACCAGACTGCCCTCCGGGATGTCGTTATAGTCCCCCATAATGATGACGCCAACATGCCCTTCTTCCAGGTTGAAGGCAACGCCCAACGACCCGTTCACGAATTCGACAAGCTCCTGGCTGCGCACCCCCGCCAACCCGGACACGCGCGCAATCCCATCCCCGACCTCAAGCACTTCGCCGACGTCGGTTATCTCTACCTGCGGCTGGAACTGCTCAATGCGTGTTTTAAGCTGCTCGGTAAGCTCTTTGGTGAAATCTGTTGCCATGTCGACTCCCACTGTCAAAAGGGCAGAATCCATTACGTGGATCATCAAGGGATAATCGGTTGATGGTTGTTCCCGGTGTGTAGAATGTATCCGGGGGGTTTAAGTCATACCGTCCAGAGGTTTTCAATTGGGCGCGACTATGAACCTGAGACAAAGCGCCAAAAGCAGTTCCCGCTGATGAATCTGGAAGGAAGGAACTCGTTCTGAGTGAAAGCCAGAGGGTTATTATCTCGTGTCCTTTAGGTATTCACAGAATGGCACGATGTCCCCGGTAGAGCACACCCCAATTCTACCGAATGCGAATGCGTTTTACCAACTCTTCACAAGCGGCAGCGCCCTTCGGGCTTATCTCTGAACCAGCTTATATCCGGCTCTGTAAACGGCCTCCGGCTCAATCGTTTTCAGGTGAGCGCCCCGCCAAACGAGGCTGGTCGGAGCCGCCGCCAAGGGCCACCGAACGCTGATAGGCGGCCCAAATGGCCCGTGATATGACCGTTCGCAGCCCGCCCTTTTCGAGCTGGTAGATCGCCTCCGCGCTCGTCCCGCCGGGGGAAGTCACCTCGTTGCGCAGCGTCGCCGGATGCCGGGGCGACTGGCGCGCGTATTCGACCGTTCCGCGCATCGTCTGCAGAACCAGCTTTTCCGCGATCCGCCGGGAAAAACCGAGGTGCACGCCCGCGTCGATCATCGCTTCCATGACCAGCAGGACGTAGGCAGGCCCGGTGCCGCTCAGCGCGGTCGCCATGTCCAGGTAGCGCTCGTCGTCGACCTGGACGGTCTCCCCCAGCGCGCCCAGCACGGCCTGTGCCTGCCCAAGCTGCACCTCTGATACGCCGTCCGTGGCCTTCCACACCGTGATACCCTCGCCGATCTGGCCCGGCGTGTTGGGCATCGCGCGGACGACCGAAGCGTGGCCCAGGGTACCGACAATCGTCTTAAGCGGTATGCCAGCGGCGATCGAGATCACCACGCCACCCGCTTCGATCTTCCCTGCCAGCTCCGGCAGCACCATGGGTATGATCTGCGGCTTGATCGATAGGACGACCACATCGCTGTCCATCACCGCTTCTGCGTTATCGGTCGTGACATTGATCGCGTATCGTTCCACCAGCGTGCTGCATCGATCTGATAGAGGATCGGCCACCATGAGCTGGGTGGGAGTGACCAACTCCTGGCTCCTCGTTATGATTTGATGGTATGATCTATATGCTACCAACTGCGGGTAAATATATAGCGGAGAAATGAGAATCCGTAAAATCGGTGGCTCATATACTGGTTAAGCAAGCCCAGGTCAAACGTGGAGGGGCGGAACCCGAAGTTACGCTCGATCGTACCCAGCTCACAGGTGTGGCTGGTCGCCAACAGCTCGATCCAGTGCTCGGTAAAGGGCCAGCGCACGAACAGGCCATCCAAAAACCAGGCCGCGGCCTGGTGGACGAGCAGCGGCAGCCCGACGATCGGCCTGCGGCTCCCCGAAGCCCGCATCACACGCAGCACCACCCGTCGATAGGTCAGGATTTCCGGGCCGCCCACCGCAAGCTCGTTGTCGATTAAGTCCAGGCTGTCCAGCGCCATCGTCAGACAGGTGACCAGGTCTTCCACCCACAGCGGCTGAAAAACCATATCCCCATCACCTGGAACGAAGTAAACAGGAAAGGCTCGTGCCAACATGGCGATGTTTTCGCTGAACCGGTCCCCCTTGCCAAAAAGAACGCTGGTGCGGAAAATCGTGTAGGCCAGTCCGCTGTTGCGGATCAGATCTTCCATCTCACCTTTAGCCCGCAGCACCGGGAAGGCGGAGGCCCGATCCGCGCCGACCCGGCTGACGTAAATCAGCCGCCCAACACGCGCGGCCAGCGCCGCCTCGACAATCGCCTGCGTCCCGGCGATGTCGACCTCTTGCAAGCGGGCATGGCGGCCACGAGTCTCCGTTCCTACGAGGTGAATCACCGTGTGCACCCCATCCATCGCGGCGAGGAGGGAGTCGGCATCGTTGATGCTGCCCATCATGGCATGCACCTGCACTCCGCGAGGCAGGCGGCTCAAGTCGCTCCCAGGGGAGAGCAAGACACGGACCTGGAGATTGGCGTCACCAGCCAGGCGGCGCACTAATCGTTTTCCTACGAAACCGGTAGCGCCTGTTACGAGGATCATCGACTTTCTGAATCAGGATTCTGGTGGACAAATAGCGCGAAATCATCAAGAATTATAGCGTTCGGACGGTGAATAGAAAACAGTCCCAAAACGTATCTTTACTTTGACAGCGGTTTTATATACACATGAAAACAGGAAGCATCAGAGGCAGCATCGTAAGAACGTGACTGATATGCCGTCTTCCTTTACTTTCTGGCTAAGCAGGAGAAAACATGGGTGACCATCGCGTGGTAATAACCGGCATGGGTATCATTTGCCCTCTGGGTAACGACGTGGAGTCGACCTGGGAAGGGCTGCTCAAGGGAAAAAACGGAGTGGGGCCAATCACCCGTTTTGATGCGTCGTCGTTGAAGTCGCAATTCGCGGCAGAGGTAAAAGACTTTGACCCCATCGCGTTGTTCGGCCCTCGCGAAGCGCGCCGGATGGATCGGGGGACCCAGTTCGCCATGGCTGCCGCCATGGAGGCAATTAAGGACAGCGGTCTTGATCTCTCCACGGTGAATTGTGACCGGATCGGGGTGGTGCTGGGCAGCGGGATCGGCGGGCTGGAAAGCCTGGTCGACCAGGCTTATCAGGCACACGAAAAGGGCGAGGAATGGGTCAGCCCTCACATGGTGCCCATGATGCTGCCCGATACCAGCCCGGCCAAAATCGCGATTGAGTGGGGACTGCGCGGCCCCAATATGAACATCGCCACCGCCTGTGCATCCGGGAACAACGCTATCGGCGAGTCGGCGGCTATGATCCGGCGCGGGGCGGCGGACGTGATGGTGACGGGCGGCGCGGAAGCGGGCATCGTCAAACTGTCCATTGCCGGGTTCGCGAACATGGGTGCCCTCTCGCAGCGCAACCATGACCCGCTCCACGCCTCGCGGCCATTCGATAAAGATCGCGACGGCTTTGTCGCCGGTGAAGGGGCGGGTATCCTGGTCCTGGAGAGCGAGGAGCACGCCCTGAGCCGTGGCGCGCACATCTACGCGGAGATGAAAGGGTATGCCGCGACGGCAGATGCATATCACGTCACCGCCCCACCCGAAGATGGACGCGGTGCCGCAGCCGCAATGAAGAACGCCATGGAGGACGCGGGTGTCTCCCCCAAGTCGATTGACTACCTGAATGCGCACGGCACCAGCACCCCGCTGAATGACAAATCAGAGACTAAAGCCATCAAGACCGTGTTTGGCGAGGCCGCCTACGACCTGCCGATCAGCTCGACCAAGAGCATGACCGGGCACCTGTTTGGCGCTGCCGGAGCCATCGAGGCGATTTTCTCCATTAAGACGATCGAGAGCGGGTGGATTCCTCCCACCATCAACTACGAAATCCCCGATCCCGAATGCGACCTGGACTACGTCCCCAATGAGGCCAGACAGCAAGAGGTAAGCCTCGTATTGTCGAATTCGTTCGGGTTTGGCGGGCACAATGCCTGTCTAGTCTTGGGAAGGTATGACAATGGGCGCACCACAGTTTAGCAACAACGGGCGATCCGGCCACCGAGAGCGCGGCAGCGGGCGGTATGCGCACGTAGTCGGCTGGGGGGTGGAAGTTCCCCAGCAGGTCATGACCAATTTTGACCTGGAGAAAATGGTAGACACCACCGACGAGTGGATTCGCGAGCGAACCGGGATCGCCGAGCGGCGCATCGCCGACGAGCGAGACGACATCGTCTCGCTGGGGCTGAAAGCCGCCCGCAAGGCGCTCAACAGAGCGGACATCCTGCCGGGAGACATCGATCTCATCATCGTCGCCACCTCCTCCCCCAACCGCCTGTTCCCGGCTGCTGCATGCCTGATCCAGGACAGCCTGGGTGCCACACGAG
>JARRJX010000491.1:0-2852 GCA_037388645.1 Chloroflexota bacterium | reverse complement strand
TTCGTCCGCGAGACGCTGCGCCTGTCCGGGGGCCTGCGTGGGGAGCCGTGGCCGCTCACCTACCTGCTCCACCTCATCGCCTTCTCGAACGGCTGGCTCAATCTGGCCCTCCTGCTCGTCGGCCTCGCCTATCCGTTCGTTCGTGCGCGGCGCGCCTCGCTGCTGGATGCCGCCTTTCTCTCCGCCTGGTCGGTGCTGGGCTTCTACAGCCTGCGGGTGGCGATGGGGAACACCTTTCTCACGCCGCGTATGTTCGCCGCCGCCTATCCGCTGCTCGTGATCGTGGCAGTCGCCACCGCCGCCCGGCTCGCGGCTCGCCTCCCGCTGCGCGCCGTCGCCGTCCTGCGCCCCCTGGCCGCGCTCGTCCTGCCCATCGGCCTGTTCCTCGCCATCGTCGGGCACACGCTCGACGCCGCCGTCGCCTCGCGCACCGCCTATAACGCCGTCGACCGCGCTTTTAGTGAAGCCGCCCAGGCGGGCCTTCCCGTTCGTTACGTCGGCAACTGGAACGCCGGGCGCTTCTTCGGGATGCGCCACCGGGTCGAGGTCATCCTGAACGCCACAGACCCCCACGTCATCGCCGAGGATAAGCGCGCCGTGCTCGTCTTCGATGGGCTTGATCCCGCCGCGCTGGGCGTTAGCGCCGCGCTCGACCCCGCCGCCTACGTCGTCACGGCTTACCCCCACCTGGCCGCCTACCGGCCACGGGCCGCCGAGAACTACGCCGTTTCTCCGGCTGTCCTCCACGAGTTGGAGCAGGGCGCGTATGGCCGGGAGGGTGGCGCGCCGTCCACCCAGGTCGAGATCTGGTGGCCGCGTGATCCGGCCCCGCCCTTCGACTACAGCCCGATTGCCGCCGACCCGAATCTCTACTACAGCGGATCGGGCTGCGCCTCGCCCCGGCCATTTGGCGATGGCACCAAAAATTTCTACCACCTCCTGCTCGAAAAAGTGGGGCTGCTGGCAAAGTGATCTCGTGGGGCAAAAAACGACGAGCCACCCCACGGCGGGATGGCTCGTATTTGAGTCTGGGTAATTGATGGAGTCGTCAGCGGCTATTCGTTCCGCTTCTCCCTCGATCGGGCCAGGTTTGTGAAAGCGGAGATGACGTCGATCGGCACGGGGAAGATCACCGTGCTGTTCTTCTCGACCGCGATCTCCGTCAGCGTTTGCAGGTAGCGGAGCTGCATCGCAGTCGGCTCGGCGGACATCGTCGTGGCGGCCTCCAGAAGCTGCTGGGCGGCCTGGAACTCGCCTTCGGCGTGGATGATCTTCGCGCGTTTCTCACGCTCGGCCTCGGCCTGCCGGGCCATCGCCCGCTGCATCGACTGCGGCAGCTCGACGTCCTTCACCTCCACCGTGCTGACCTTCACCCCCCACGGCTCGGTCGATTCGTCCACGATGGTCGCCAGCTTCTCGTTGATCCGCTCCCGGTGCGAGAGCAGCTCGTCCAGGTGGGCTTCGCCGATCACCGAGCGCAGGCTGGTCTGCGCGATCTGCGAGGTCGCCCGGTAAAAGTCTTCGACCTGCACCACCGCGCGCTCCGGGTCGATCACCCGGAAGTACGCCACCGCGTTGACTTTCACCGTGACGTTGTCGGCGGTGATCATCTCCTGCGAGGGGATGTCCAGCGTGATCACGCGCAGGTCCATCTTCACCATCCGGTCAATGATCGGCACCAGGAAGAACAGGCCCGGCCCCTTCGCCCCGACCAGCCTCCCCAGCCGGAAGATCACGCCGCGCTCGTATTCCTGCACCACGCGCACTGCCGAGGTCAGCAGGCTGATGGCGATCACCACCAGGCCGACAACCAGGCAGGCTGCCACACTAAAGACACCGTTCATCTACCGCTCCTTCTGCTATCTGCCTGGTAGCCCAATTAAAGGCCCCATGCGGGGGTTATTCACATACCTCCCCTGATTATATGCCTTTGTGCCCGGCGGGCCAACCCGATTATTGGGGGAGAGTGCCCCTGAAATGCTTCCACCCACCTTGACACCCCGGCCCGATCGCTGTATACAACGCCCAGACGCAGCAGCGCAGCCAGGAGGGGCCAATGTACGACAGATCCGCGCGGTTTTACGATGCGATCTACGGGTGGAAAGACTACGAAGACGAAGTCAGACGACTCCTCGCCCTGATCGACGCCTACCGGGGCGCGCCCCCCGCCAGCCTGCTTGACGTGGCCTGCGGCACCGGCAAGCACCTCTCCCTCCTGTGCGGGCGCGTCGCCCACCTCGAAGGCGTCGAGTTGAACGAGAGCATGCTGACCGTCGCGCGGGAGCGCCTCCCCGATCTCCCCTTGCACCAGGGCGATATGACCGGTTTTGACCTGGGGCAGCGCTTCGACGTGGTCACCTGCCTGTTCAGTGCGATTGCCTACGCCGGGACGGTCGAGGGCCTGCAGAAGGCCGCCCGCTCGATGGCGCGCCACCTCAACCCCGGCGGGCTGCTGATGGTCGAGCCGTTTATCTTCCCCGATAAGTGGAACGATGGGCAGCTTCACCAGCTCGTCGTCGACCAGCCCGACCTCAAAATCTCGCGCATCAACCTCAGCCGCCGCCAGGGCCGGGTGGCCGTGCTCGACATGCACTATCTGGTTGGCACGCCGGAGGGGGTCGAGCACTTCGTCGAGCGCCACGATCTGACCCTCTTCACGCCGCAGGAATATCGGTCAGCCCTGGAGGTGGCGAACCTGGCCGTCGCCTTTGACGAGTATGGCCTGGATGGCCGCGGCATGTTCGTCGGGCGGCCCGCCGATTAGGCCATCGCCCCTTTCACTGGAGTCGGATACAATGGCTAAACTTCTTCCGTTTATGGAGCCATTGATCCCTTTCTGCCCAGTGGAGATC
>JARRJX010000490.1:0-3085 GCA_037388645.1 Chloroflexota bacterium | reverse complement strand
GATCGAAGTGCCATCTGGCAACGTCTGCCGGTTGCCGGTGCCGTAGCATGTCTGTCCGCGTGGTAGCAGGGAAGGCTAAAGGCCGCAAACTGAAGACCGTGCCTGGGGAAGGCACGCGCCCGATCCTCACCAGGATCAAGGAGAACCTGTTTAACATCCTGGGGACCTGGGTGCGGGATACCCGCTGGCTGGACCTTTTTGCCGGGACCGGCAGCGTCGGCAGCGAGGCGAAACAGGCGGAATACGAGCCGTTCGACGTGATCTACGTCGCCCCTCCCCAGTACAAGGGGATGTGGCGCACGGCGTTGGAGATGATCGACGCCAGCCCTTCCTGGCTGACGCCGGAGGGCATTGTCACCGTCCAGATCGATCCGGAGGAGTACGAGGAAGTCCCGCTGAACAACCTGGATGTATACGACATCCGGGAGTATGGGAAGACGATGTTATGCTTCTACGAGCGGCTGGGCTAGAGTGTTTCACAGAAAGTTTTAAACTTTCGTGAAACCTCAGGCAGCCGCAGGCTCATTCTTGAGAGGGGGAGATATGCTGAAAGAATTCAAAGACTTCGCCATGCGTGGCAACGTCGTCGATCTGGCGGTCGGTATCATCATTGGGGCGGCGTTCAACCAGGTCGTTAACTCGCTGGTCAACGACATCATCATGCCGCCGATTGGCCTGATCCTGGGGCGTGTCGATTTTACCAACCTGTTCATCAGCCTCACGGGCCAGCAGTATGATTCGCTGGCGGCTGCCCAGGAAGCGGGAGCGGCAACCTTCAACTACGGCCTGTTCATTAACGCGCTGATCAACTTTGTCATCGTGGCGTTTGCCGTCTTTTTGCTTGTGCGGGGGATGAATCGTTTGCATGGGCAGGCGGAAGAGGCCCCGCCCAAGCCGGAGACAAAAGACTGCCCCTACTGCTTCACGGCCATCCCCGTAAAAGCGTCTCGCTGCCCCCACTGCACCTCAGAACTTAAGTGAGGGACCATCGATTTTCGCGCCGCTAACTGCGGGTGTTAATCAGGCGCTTTGCCAGGCGAAGCGCCTGCTTTTTTGTCGTGATCGCCCCCACCGCCTGTTCTTCCAGCAGCGTGCGCAGCAGCGGCCCGATCTCAGGGCCGGGCTTCAGATTCAGGTGTTCGATCAGGTCATTCCCATCCACCAGCGGCGGGGGAGCGACGATCTGGTTGTAGCTGCGGAAGTAGGCGGCCAGCAGCGGCGAAGCCATCTCCTCCAGCAGCGCCCCCCACTCCTCTGGGTCAAGCGATAAAAGATGAGCGGCTTGGTATTGGGCCAGCGCTAGCAAAACGCCGTCTATTCCCGTCTCGCCTGTTTCGCGGAAGTACCGGTGTATCTGGCGCTTGTCGAAGATCGGCCCGGATGCTAGGTCGAAGCGCGTGGACAGTTCCAGGTTGGCGAGTATCCGCCTCTCCGCGTTGGATAGGTGGAGGTGATCGGCCCACAGCGGGAGGTTCGTTTCCCCCGATGAGAGCGCGCCCAGCAGCAGCAGCGCCGTGAGGGGCCGGTTGTCCGTGACGACCCGGCCCAAATGCTCTTGGAGCGAGTTGCGGAACCGATCCAGCACCATCACCGCTACCCCCGATGCCAGTTGGGCGGCCACGTTGTCGTCACGCCGGGAGCCGATCACGGCGAACAGGTGGCTTAAGCCCGCGCCGACGGCCAGTTGTTGGTCGAGCTGCTGGAGGTCAGGCGTCTCGAAAGGATAGATCGGCTCGAACAGCCCCAGCCGATCCATCAGCCGGAAGGCGGCGGCGGGGCGCGGCCCGTCCAGCGTCTTGAACAGTTCGTCGCGCACCCGTTCGGGCTGTTGCAGTGTCCCGTCCGGGTTTGCCAGGTGTTGGCTGGCCGCTCTCACCGCGTCCCGCGTAGTTGCGGACAGGTGCAGGTCGAATGCCAGGGCCAGCCGCACCGCCCGGAGCGCCCGCACCGGGTCGGCCTGGGTGCTGGTAGGGCTGCACGGGTGGAGTTGCTTGCGGCTCAGCAGGTCGAGCTGGCCGCCAAGCGGGTCGATGATCTCGTCCAGCCTGTCCAGCCGCACGGCCATCGCGTTGATTGTGTAGTCGCGGCTTCTCAGGTCGGCTGATAACCTCTCGCTCAGGTCGTCTGGCGAGCCGTCTCCCCTGAAAGTCGCCACGTCGATCGTCAGCCTGTCCGGGGGGGTAGGGAGGACGCTCCGCCCGGTCTTCCGGGTCGGGTCGACCGGGTAATAAGCCCCGCCGAGCCGGTCGGCCAGGTGGCGCGCCACTCGAAGGCCGTCGTCCGGGGTGGCTAAGTCGAGGTCGTGCCCTGGGCGTCCCAGCACCGCGTCGCGCACCACGCCGCCTACCAGGTACAGCCGCTCTGGGTGGGGTGCAATCGCCGTGATTTGTTCGATGATGGAAGGCCAGGTCAGAGGGCGCTGCGGCGCTTCAGGCGTTAGGTGCTGGTTCGATCCGTGTGTCTCACTCACCAGGATTTTACGTCTTACGATATCCCGTCTAGGATGACTCCGGGCTTGACGACGCCGATGAACGGCAGGTTGCGGTAGTATTCGTCGATGTCCAGGCCATAACCGAAAACGAACACGTTCGGGATCGTGAAGCCCACGTAGTCCAGCGGCACGGGGATCTCACGCCGTTCGGCCTTATCCAGCAGCGTGCAGACTCGTAAGCTGGCGGGCTGCCTGGCTCTCAGTTGTTGCAGCACCCGGTCTAGCGTGTTGCCGGAGTCGACGATGTCCTCCACGATCAGCACGTTTTTCTTCTCGATGGAAGTGTGCAGGTCCATCAGGATACGCACGTACCCTGTCGATTCGCGCGCGCCCGCGCCGTACGAGGTCACGTCCAGGAAGTCGACCATGTGGGGGATGTCCAGGCGGCGCATCAAGTCGGCCATGAAGAGCATGCTGCCCTTGAGTATCCCGATCAGGAAGATGTCGTGATCCTGGCGGTAGTCGGCTGTGATTTCCTCGCCCAGCTCCGTTATGCGCTTTTGCAAACGTTCGGCGTCGATAAGAATGTAATCTAGCAGGTCGTTATAAGGTGGCGCTGTCACTCCTGTCTCCAGGGTCGATAGTCAGCCGTGA
>JARRJX010000489.1:0-2876 GCA_037388645.1 Chloroflexota bacterium | reverse complement strand
TAAATGTTATATATAAAGCATTTACGCCAGAATTCAACCAACCATCATTGAATCTGGCGCGTGCCGGGTCGGCGTGCTCGCCGCTGGCGATCCAGGGCTTGTGGGTGGGATGGTCGAGCAGCCTGGCGTCCGGCGGGAAGCGCAGGCGGCTGTCGACGACCACAGGCTGTGGATTCGGCCCTTCGGCCAGCCGGGCGGTGAGTCGGGGGTCGTCGGCCAGCACGGTGCCGATCCCCACCAGGATCGCATCGTGGGCCGCGCGCAGCCGGTGGGTCAGCGCCTTCGACTCAGACCCGCTGAGCACCAGCCGCTCCCCCCGGCGGGCGGCGATGCTGCCGTCCAGGCTTTGCGCGTAGCTCAGCATCACCAGCGGGCGACCGGTGCGCCGCAGGTGCGCGTTGGCCTGTGCCCGATCCTTGTCGAAGCGGGAGTCGAGGGCTTCAGTCATGGGTAGATGCCCTTGATGCTGGGAGTTATGGGATGGATTCCGCCTTACGAATGCCCCACCGGGCGGTGCCCGTTGCGGGGTGGCAGGTCGAGCATGTTGAGGTTGAGCAGGTGGTTCATCCGCCGCGCTTTGGTTTGCAGGTAGAGGACGTTGTCCGGGTTGGCCCTGGTCTGCAAGGGCACCCGCTCGGCAACCGGGATGCCCAGTTGAAGCAGCGCCTCGACCTTGAGCAGGTTGTTCGTCAGCAGCCGGACCGATTTAACGCCCAGGTCTTGCAGGATTCCCGCCGCGATCGTGTAGTCGCGCTCGTCGGCCTGGTGGCCGAGCGCCAGGTTGGCGTCGACCGTGTCCAGCCCGCTGTCCTGCAAATTATACGCCAACAGCTTGTTAAATAATCCGATCCCCCGTCCTTCCTGGCGCAGGTAGACCAGCACCCCCGCCCCGGCCTCCGCGATCAGCGCTATCGCCCGAGCAAGTTGCTCCCCGCAGTCGCAGCGGCGCGAGCCTAATACGTCGCCGGTGAAACACTCCGAATGCACCCGCACCAGAACGTTCTGCTTGCCGCTCACCTCACCCATCACAAGTGCCAGGTGTTCCTTGCTGTCGCACTCGTTCGAATACAGGCACAGTCGAAACTCACCCTCCTCGGTGGGGATGCGGGCGGATGTCACACGGTTTAAGCTGCATGGTAGCTTGTTCATAGTATTGTCTTGCTCTCAGCCGGTCGCTGGCGTTGGCTGGCAGCCCGCTCTCCTCCAATTAACACACCGCCCCACCACAGGCCCAAAAGCCCGAAGGTGACGTCGCGGCCCCGGATTAACAAGCTCAGGCCCAACCCGATCGTCGGGTCGAAGCCCATCGAGCCGAGCATCCACATCTGGCTGGCTTCCAGGGTGCCCAGGCTGGCGGGCATCGGCAGCAGGGTCGCCACCCGCGCAGCGGTGATCAGGCCGATCACCTGGGCGGGCGTCAGCGGCAGGCCCAGGAAGCGGATCATCAGCCAGTATTCAAATAACAAGATCGCCCAGCTCGCCAGCGAGAAGTACAGTGCCCACACCAGGCTCATCGGCTGGGTGCGGCACAGGTGGCTTGCTTCGGCTTCGCTCGCGCGGATCGCGTCGGCCAGCCGGGAGAAGCGCCCCGGCAGTTGATCGGCCAGCCCGCTCAGCGGCAGCCGGTTGAATCGCAGGGCGAGCAGGTAGCCGAGCGGCAGCGCCAGCAGCCCCACCGCCAGCGCAATCGCCCTCCCGCCGGACAGACCATTGGCTGTGAACAGACTCTCCACGGTGACGGCCAGCCCTGCTGCCAGGAAGGTGAAGTTGACGACCAGCTCGATCAGCTTCTCCAGCCCGACCGAGGCCGCTGCCGTCGAGTCGGCGACTTGGTGCCTGCGGCGCAGCAGGAGCACCTGCAAAGGTTCCCCGCCGAGCTGCGGCCCCGGCGTAAAATAGCTGACGGCGAACGCCGCCAGCCGGTAGCTTGACAGCATGAGGTAAGGGATGCGAACCCGCTGAGCGCGGAGGATGGCCCACCAGCGCCCGCTGAAGGCCAGGAGCGCCAGCGTGTTGATCGTGGTCAGGATCAGCAGCTCCCACCAGGCGAGGCGGCTCACCGTGGCCCATATGTCGGCCAGGGGCACGGCGCGCAGCGCCAGCCAGATCAGGAAAGGCACGATGAGCCACAGCAGGTGGCTGAGCCGCCAGCGGCGTGGCAGCGCGATCCTCCTCAGCACTTCTTTCTCCCCCCTCTTGATGATTCAGCGACCTGCCAGCTGAATCCGCTTATTCGCCCGCCCGCCAGCGCAGAAAGGCGTCCTCCGGCTGCCAGAGCGACAGCGCCCCGCTGCCGGTGAACATCAGCGCGACCGTGCCCACCAGCAGGGCCGTCCGGGCGGGTGTCAGCCCGCTGGACGTGATGACCAGCCCGGTCACCACCAGCAGCGCCATCGCCGCGATCCGGCCAGCCACGCCCACCGCCAGCAGCAGCACCAACACGCCTGCCGCCCACAGCTTCGACTGCGCCATCTCATCGGCTGCCACGGCGATCACGGCAACCCGCAGCAGCACCGGCACCCAGGAGGTGGCCACTTTCCGGATCGGCTCCGTCAGCGCCCGGTAGGATGCCGAGGCCGGGTCGATCCGCCCGCTCACCACCAGCCAGTCGCGGACAAATCCCCCGATGAAGGGCAGCATCAGCAGTGTGGCGGCGATGGTGGTGGCTGGCGGCGCAAATAACGGCCACAGCGCCACGCTGATGACGCCCATCTGTAAGCCTGCCATCGCGCGGCGTGTGGGGCTGTCATCCAGATTATAGAGAGTATGGCCCCGCCGTTTCAACCACCACGAGCCGAAGACGAACAGGTAGCGGGCCGCGCTCACCAGCAGGTACCAGGCCGGTAGCTGCCTGTATACCACCCCCAGTAGCGGGG
>JARRJX010000488.1:4124-5239 GCA_037388645.1 Chloroflexota bacterium | reverse complement strand
ATCGCCTCGGCCAGCCTTCTGTTGGCTGGCTGCGGCGCTGGGGGGCCTCCCACTCCGGGCATCAGCACGGCTGTCCCGGCGGCGGGCGTCGAAGAAGCAGCCCCCTCCGGAGGGGAGCCAGAGCTGGCCGCCCTGGTCAACGGCCAGCCGATCACGATGGCGGCCTACCAGGCCGAGTTGCAGCGTTTCGAGGCCGGGCGGGCGGCGCTGGGCTTTACCGCGGCGGAGGGGGGCTATCAGCAGCAGGTGCTCGACCTGTTGATCGAGCAGGAGTTAATCCGGCAGGACGCTGCCGCGCAGGGTGTGTCCGTCTCCGATGCCGAGGTGGACGCGACCATCAACGAGATGATCGCCGAATCCGGGGAGGAATACTTCAACGGGTGGCTGGCGGGCAACTTCTACTCGTTAGATGAGTTCCGTGAGGTGATCCGCATGGACATCATGTCCACGCGCCTGCTCACCCCCGTGATCGACGCCGTCCCCACCCGTGCGGAACAGGTCCATGCCCGCCACATCCTGGTCAACTCGCAGGAAGTCGCCGAGGACGTGCTTTCCCGGCTGCAAAACGGCGAGGATTTCGGGGCGTTGGCCGCCGAGTATTCGGTCGACGTGACCACCCGTGACACGGGCGGCGACCTGGGCTGGTTCCCGGGCGGCGGGCTGCTCGTCCCCGAGGTCGAGGAAGTGGCTTTCAGCCAGCAGCCAGGGCAGATCAGCGATGTGCTGATGACTGCCTGGGGCTACCATATCGTGCAGACGCTCGAATTTGACCCGGACCGTGAGATCGAGGCCGAGACGCGCCAGCGTTTGCTGGAACAGGCCAAAGAGGAATGGCGTCTCAGGCTGCGTGAAAATGCGGATATCCAACAGCTTATCACCTTTACCCAGTAGCCGCTGATTCTCTGAAGGCGGCTGCTTAAGCCGCCTCAGGGTGCTGATCGGGCTGCCGGCAAGCTCCCCGGCAGGAGTGAGGACATCATGGCTCAGGACACAGAGCCTCGTAATCCCAGCAGTATCTATAATCTCGTAACCACGCTCATGATCGTCGTCACGGTCTTGACGGTCGTCATCGTTGGCGCGGTGCTTTTGATAGCGGGGCCGCCCTCAGCCACGCC
>JARRJX010000488.1:0-4109 GCA_037388645.1 Chloroflexota bacterium | reverse complement strand
CCTTCCGCCACGGCCACGCTGGCCTGGCCGACGGTCAACCCGACCTGGACCCTGACGCCGACTTCCACCTACACGCCCACCCCAACCAATACGCTCACCCTCACGCCCTCTCTCACCCCCACGCCGACCGCCACGGCCACCGTCACCAACACCCCGACCCCCACCAACACGTCGACGGTCACGCCCAAGCCGCCTCCAACCAACACCCCGGTTCCCACCAACACTTTCACCCCCTCGCCCTTTGACTTTATCCTGCGCGATGGCCGTATTACCTACACAAAGTACGACCTGACGCCCAATATCGGCTGTGATTGGGCGGGCATTGGCGGGCGTGTTTATGACCTGGATGGGGATCATATCCGGGGGATGGTTGTCCACGTTTGGGGGGAGGGCATCGATAACCGGGTGACGACTGGTGACTATCCGGCGTATGGTGAGAGCGGTTGGGAACAGTACATCAACGACGAGCCGGTCGACAATGTCTACCGGGTGCAGCTTGAGTACTCCAATGGTGACATCGCATCCGATGTGATCCAGGTGCGCACCAAAGATAGCTGCAACCAGAATCTGGCGGTTGTGATTTTTGACCAGGTCCAGTAGCCGACCGGCGGTATGCCGACCGGCGGCTGGATGTGTGAGATAGTGTGTCGAAGCGAATCCGGTGGCGGAGCCGATGAGCGACTATTTTGATATTTTTGACGATACGGAGCCGGAGCAGCCGGTCATGTTGGAGGAAGAACCGGTCGCCCGGCCCCCGCGAAAGAGCGGATCGGGTTGGTTCTACAACCTGGTGGCGCTGGCCTTTATGGTGGCCTCGGTTGGGGTGGTTGTGGTGACGGCGATGCTGATCCAGAACCCCACCGCGCCGTTCAATCCCTTCCCCCCGCCGCCTCCGGAGCCAACCCCCACCCTGTTCCTGCTCGATCCGGGGGGTGGCACCGGTGAGGTGCCCACCACCGGCACCGCTGCCCCTGCGCCCACCAGCCAGGACGTCTCCACCTCGACGCCCGCTCTGATCGCCACCAACACCCCCAGGCCGACCGTCCTGGCGACCGCCACCGGCCTGACGCCGCTGCCGGGGGCCACCAACACCGTCACCGTCTTTCCTTTTACGCTGCAAGATGAGGCGGTCACCTACACCCAGAACGCCAACGATCAGGGCTGCGAATGGCTGAGCATCGCCGGGCAGGTCTTTGACCTCGACGGCGACCCGCTGCCGGGGCTGCCGGTTCAGGTGACGGGCGAGGACTTCGAGCAGATCGAGTTTACCGGCACCGCGCTCCAGTTCGGACCGTCCGGCTACGAAGTCCTGGTCAACACCACCCCCATCGAGGCCGAGTTTGTGGTGCGGCTGCTCAATACCACCGGCCAGCAGCTCTCCGATCCGATCGTGGTGCGCACCCTCTCCTCGTGTGAGCGCAACGTGGCGGTGGTGAACTTCGTGCAGAACCACGAGTTTACCCGCTGAGCCGATCCTTGCCGTCCCGATGGGCACGCTGTACATCGTCCCGACGCCGATTGGCAACCTGGAAGACATCACGCTGCGCGCCCTGCGCGTGCTGCGCGAAGTGGGTCTGATCGCCGCCGAGGACACCCGCACGACGGGCCGCCTGCTGGCGCACTTTGAGATCGCCACCCCCCAGATCAGCTATCACGAGCACAACAAGCTGGCCCGGCTCGACACCGTCCTCGGCGCGCTCCAGTCGGGCGACGTGGCGCTGGTGTCTGATGCGGGCACGCCGGGCCTCTCCGATCCCGGTTACGAGTTGATCCGTGCCGCCCTCGCCCAGGGCATCCGGGTGGAGCCGCTGCCGGGGCCAAACGCGCTGCTCCCGGCGCTGGTCGCCTCCGGCCTCCCCACCGATCGCTTCCTGTTCCTGGGGTTCCTGCCGCGTAAGGCCGGTCAGCGCCGCGCGGCCCTGGAAGCCGTGGGCGATTTGCCCTACACGCTTGTGCTCTACGAGGCCCCCCACCGCCTGCTCGACACCCTGGCCGACCTTGACGAGGTGTTTGGAGAGCGGCAAATCGCTGTGGCTCGCGAGCTGACCAAGCTGCATGAGGAGATCTGGCACGGCACCCCGGCAGGGGCGCTCGCCCATTTTGGGTCGGGCCGCATCCGGGGGGAGATTACGCTCGTCGTGGCAGGCGCGCCCCCCGATCGGGCCGCCAGTTGGGAAGAGGAAGACGTGCGGGCGGCGTTTGCCGGGCGCTTGGCGAGCGGCGAGTCGCGCAGCGCAGCCGCCAGGGCGGTGGCGAAAGAGGCGGGCTGGGCGCGCCAGGCAGTGTACGACCTGGACATTGGATGATTCATTCGTAAGGTGGCGGGACTATGACACGCTGGCATCGGCTCATACGTTGGTTCGTGCTGATCGGTAGTCTGCTGGCGATCAGCGCCTGTGGCGCGCGTCGGGGACTGCCCACCCCGATCCCGACCATCCCACCGGAGGCTCGCCTCACTCTGCCGCCGACCTTCACGCCGACCTCCACGCCGGGGCCATCCCCGACTCCCAGCGTGTCCCCCACTGCCACCCTGCCGCCCACCGTCACGCCGACCCCAACTGGCACGCCAGGCCCAACCCTCACCCCGACTCTCACCCTCACGCCCTCCTTCACCCCCAGCGTCACGCCGGAGGAGTCCGCCACGCCGACCGCCGAGGGCCTGGGTGGCCTTTTGGGCCGACAACCCGGACGTGGATTGGGACCCGGAGAACATCGACGGCTTCAAGCGTCCCGAGATGCAGGTGATCGAGCGCGCCCCTCAGTACGAGAACCCGCCGCGCATCTACCAGGGAAGCCGCGCTTTTTACATCGCCAGCGGCAACCGGGTCTTCGACGGCGGGATTTACCAGCAGGTACCGGTCGGGCAGGTTGGCTCGTTGTGCCTGACCGGTTACGCTCACGCCTGGAGCAGCCAGGAGGACGATCCCACCCAGTCGACGCTGAACACCGAAAACGACCGGCTCAACGTGACCCTCCAACTGGGCATCGACCCGATCGGGGGCACCGACCCCTGGGCTGATTCGGTCGTCTGGGGCCCGCCCGCCCACATCTACGATGCCTATCAGCAGTTGCCCGGCGTGGAGGTGTACGCCAATGGCCTGACCGTCACCGTGTTCGTGCGCGGCTCCACCCTCTGGCGCTTCAACCACAACGACCTGTTCTTCGACGATCTCTCCCTCACACGGGTGCATTGATCGTCGCGTCCCCCGCTAGGATGCAGCGGCTGTTTGAGTGTTCAGAGTGCTCTTTGACCCTTACCTTCGTTTGCTCCCCCTTCTCCTAAGCCTGCGAAGCTGGCCGAGAAGGGCCGGGGATGAGGGCTTGCAACCGCTGCCTTGTGTTGGGCTTTTCAGATATTCACCCCCTTTGACGCTCCCCCACAGGTATGGTACGATGTGCCGCGTGAGTTGATCCGCCACCAGGGAACCACTGCCTGTGATCCACCAGGAGCAAAAACGCTGGCTTATCGCCCCGCCCGCGCCGTCAGATTATCTTGATCGGCTGGCCGACCACGACATTCACCCGGTGCTGGCGCAGGTGCTGTACAATCGTGGTTTTGACACCCCCGAAGCGGCCCTGGAGTTCCTCGCGCGCCACTATCTGGCCGACGACAACCCCTTCCTGCTCAAAGGCATGGCCGAGGCCACCTACCGCCTGCGCCTGGCGATCCGCCGGGGGGACCCGGTCGTCGTCTACGGCGACTTCGACGCGGATGGTGTCACCTCCACCGTGCTGCTGACCGAGGTGCTCGCCCGGCTGGGCGCGGATGTGCGCCCCTACATCCCCGACCGTGTGGACGAGGGCTACGGCCTGAACAGTCCCGCCCTGAAGGCCCTCGCCGAGGACGGCGTGCGGGTGGTCGTCACCGTCGACTGTGGCATTCGCTCGGTCAAGGAGGTCGAGGACGGCATCAGCTACGGCCTGGACATGATCGTCAGCGATCATCACAGCGTCGGCCCCGTGCTGCCCCCCGCCCTCGCCGTGATCAACCCCCGCCAGCCCGGCGACCCCTACCCGGAGAAGGGGCTGGCCGGGGTGGGCGTCACCTATAAGCTCGTCCAGGCGCTCTATATGGAGGCCCAGCGCCGGGGCTACCGGGCGGGCGCCGA
>JARRJX010000487.1:0-2885 GCA_037388645.1 Chloroflexota bacterium | reverse complement strand
GGGAGAGGGCGCGCTCGACTGCCACCGACTTCGCCAGCGCGTAGCCGAGCACGGTGGCGACGCTCACGCCCAGAACCAGGCCGCCCAGCATTTCCAGCAGGGTGACGCCGGTGTGGTAGAGCAGCGTGCCGTCGAGCAGCACCCAGACGAACTTGCGCGCCACCTGGCCGGGCGTGGGAAGGATGTAGGCGGGGTAATCGGCGAAACGGACGACCAGTTCCCAGGCCGCCAGGAAAGCGGCAAAGACGACGATAGGCAGCCAGCGCGACCACCTGACCTGTCTGGAAGCCGGTGCGCTGGCTTTTTTGAGGGGCTGCCTGTCCCACAACTGAGCGAGGTTGATCTGCATGAAAGTCACCTATGCTTCGATCTGGCCCGGGGACAGGATGGGGAACGCGCCGCAGCGCGAGCGTCCGGCGGCGCTGCCGCCCAGCGGTGCTGCGCACCGGCGGAGGAGCCGCGCCCGCACAAAAAATCCCGAAGTCAGCGCTCGACTCCGGGGTTATGCAGCGGCATCCATCCAGGACAACATCGCCTGTTGGACGGCGTCAATCTTCTTCCATCCGGACTATCACCGTCGGCCCCGGAATCGCACCGGAGTCCACCACGAGTGGGTCGCGGGCTTGCGGCGCTCTGGCTGGCGAGCCTGAGACGCCGATTACCGCCGGTCGGGAATTACACCCTGCCCCGAAGATTCGTCTATTATGTTAACAACCTCATTATAGCAGGGGGCAGGAGAACCGTCAAAAGATTGTGATAAAATCCACAATAATGGTCTTCAATGTCGGCTTGAGACGGCCACGTCCTCGCCGGGCTTCAGGTTGAGGTGGTCGTAGCCGCCAGTGCCGGTGTAGACGATCCGCTCGCAGATGTTCGTCACCCGGTCGGCCAGCCGCTCCAGGTTGTGACCGGCCCACAGCAGGAACGTCCCGCGCTCGACGGGCAGGTCGCCCTGCACCATCGCCTCGATCACCCCGCTGAACAAGTCCTGGTAGAGCCGGTCGACCTCGTCGTCGTTGAGGGCGACGCTTTTCGCCAGCTCGGCGTCCTGGCTCACGTAGGCGTCCATCGACTCGCGCAGCATCGCCTGGACGGTCCGGTGCATCCCGCCCAGCTGGAAGGGCAGATCGTCGGGAGCCACGCCCAGCCTGTTCAAGATATTCTGGGCGATCTCCTCGGCGTGATCGCCCATCCATTCCAGCTCGTTGGTGATCAGCAGATCGGCCAGCAGCGTGCGCAGGTCGCGCGCGATGGGCTGGTGGCGGGCGACGGTGGCCGTGATCGCGTTCTCGATCTGCATGCCCAGGTCGTCGATCACCTGATCCCCGGCGACGACCAACTGGGCGAGGCGGTCGTCCTGGGAGCACATGGCGGCAAACGTGCGGTCGATAGCCTGCTCGACCAGCGAGCTCATCCGGAGAATGTTATCCCGAATGCCGGATAGATTCCGATCAAATACCGTTCTCATCCCCACCCAGACCTTCCACGCAATCAGAATCGAGACAGCCACCCGGCCTACGCCGAAAACAAACGGAGGGCACAGACTCCCAGCCTGCCCGGTTGACTCATTGTAAAAAGCGGTGTAGTAAAGCGCACGCAGACCGTAGGCAAACTGTATAGCGCAGAAGTTAAGCTCGATTTAGCGAGATGTTAAGAGGAGGTTAAGAAAAAGACGCCCCACACCGGCACGGCGGGGGCGTCCATCAGCCCAGGGAGGGAGGGATTTACGGGTTTAACAGTTCCAGGAAGCGCTTGTAGTCCATGTGCTCGGCCATGAGCGCCTCGAAGTGAGCCAGCTTCTCGGCCTGGCCCAGCCTGGTCTTGCCGAACACGCTTTCAATCGAATCGACCGCTTCCATCGTGTTGTGCTGGACGACCATCACGACCACGCCCTGGTTGGCGGCCCGCTCGACCACCGCCGCGCTGGGGCGCAGGTTGCCGGTCAGGATCAGGGCAATCGTCGAGGTCTCCAGGGCGGCAAGCTGGACGTCGGTGCGGTCGCCGCCGGTGATCACCGCCTTGTTCTGGTAGACCCGGAAGCGGGAAAGCGCCTCCTGCGCGCCCATCGCCCCCACCATCAGGGAGTCGACCAGCGCCTCGCCCTTGTCCTCGCCGGTGATGATCTTGGCGTCGAGCGTCTCGACCAGCTCGGCGACGCTGATCGCGGCCAGGTGGGGGCGCTCAGGGAGGGCACCCAACACCCGGATGCCGCGCTTCTCAAGCACCGGGATGGCGCGCTGGGTGGTGAACTCCCACTCGCGGTCGGGGATGCGGTTGAGCACGATCCCCAGCAGCCGCTCGCCCAGGCGAAACTGGGCGGCGATGGCGTCGTCGAGCATGCGGATGCGGCCCCGGAACTTCACCACGGCCAGGGCGGTCGCGTCGAGCATCCCGGCGACGAAGGGCGTGGCAAGCCCGATCGCATAACCCTGGCGCAGGCTCCCCCCACCCTCCAGCAGCACCACGTCTTTGTCCACCTGGACCTTCTCGAACGCTTCCTTGACCTTATCCGGGTAGCCGCAGGTCTCTTCCAGCGAAAGGCACTCCGGCGGCACGTCAGGCGAGACGACCACCGGGCAAAGCTCCCAGGGCTCCTGCTCAAGCGCCATGACGTTTTTCACGAAGTTGGCGTCCTCGTCCACGACATGGCCGCCCATCTGCATCGGCTGATAGCTGACCGGCTTCAAATAGCCGACTTTGTAGCCCGAAGCCTGGAGACGCTTGCCGATAGCCAGGCTGACGGCGGTCTTCCCGGAGAAGTTCTCCAACGAGTTAATGTACAATGCCTTCATAATTTGGTTTCCCTCTTCACTAGAGCCTGGAAAACGTCGGTTGGCATGTCACCCACGGCGTCTTCCTGCCAATAAGGTGGTCAAGCTCAAGGA
>JARRJX010000486.1:0-2890 GCA_037388645.1 Chloroflexota bacterium | reverse complement strand
AAAGGGTTGATTTTGATGCCCACTTTAGCGGGGTTTTTACTTCGTAGCCGCATGGTTTTAACCTGCGGCGGACGTCGCCCACCACAACTATTCGGCTGATAAGATCGGTTGTCCCATTAAGTTGTAAATGTCCAACATCGTTTCTCCCAAGGAATTGCTCTGCAATTCCCTTGCTTCGCAATTCCCGGAGAGTGGATTTAGGGTGAGGGCCGACTTAGTGATTGCCCCCGCTGACGTTGTGCAGCGCCTCTTCCAGCGCAGCCCACAGCTCGTGCCCCTCGTCCGGCGTGAACCGGATGTTGATCCCGCTCACCGCGTTGATCGCCTCCATCACGATCAGCCCGGCGTCCTCGTCCTGCCAGGTCTTGACGGCGAACACCACCGACAGCGATTCGGCGGGACGGATCGCCCCCGTCCCCGCCCGCTTCGTGATCTGGTCCGCCGCCCGTGGGAACAGGAAGTACGTCAGCGCGAACCACAGCAGCCGCGCCGCCCCGGTCGTCATCGCGAAGTAATGCTGCTGCCTGTCCGCAGTGCGGAAGCTGAACCGGATCGTGTCGTGTAGGTTGGGGTTGTCACCTATCTTGAAATTCGTGACTTTGCCCAGGTATGTGAAATTATAGGTATGCATCCGCCGCGTTTCTATACCTGTGCCGTCAAACGTCGAATACGATCTCTGTCTCATATCCGGTCGGCACCTCCCGGATCGTGAGGTTGTGATACGATGCTGCCTTGATCTGCCGCCGGGGGTTCCGGCTGCGGCCTCCCCTGACCGTCGCCTTAAGCAGCGTGTCAGTCACCTGTCGCACGTCGATCTCGTCGAAGAAGACCTCGTCGCTCTCTATAAAGTACAATAGCTCGTTCAGCCAATCAACCAGTAAGACGATTCTGTCTGGAGCTTGTAATGTGATCGTCCGCTGGTAGCGCCCGCCCGCCTCGATCTCGCCCCCCATCAGGCTCAGCATCCCCAGCGCGGCGTTTTCGAACAGCGCGGCTAGGTCGCCGCCCCTCACGCGCAGCGCCCAATCGGCGGTATGCTCGATCTCCTCCCAGGGTGGCAGTTGTGACATGGTCTCTGTGTTGGTGTGCCTTGCGCGATCCCCCAATGAATCCAAGTATATTGGCGCTGCCGCTTCTCGTCAAAAATGGTCTTTATGGATGCGGCCCGCCGCGCTGGCGGCGGCTTTGTCGGCCTGCGCGGCGAAATATTGCGCCCGATGCGCTCTTGACTAAAATATGTCCAATTCCATCCCGATTTACCACGAGAGGAGCTGGTTAGTGGAGGTCCTGAAGCAGCGCATCCTGGCCGAGGGCAAGAACCTCGGCAAAGGCATCCTGAAGATTGACGGTATTCTCAACCACCAGGTCGATCCCATCCTGTTGCAGGCGGTCGGCGAGGAGATCGCCCGCCGCTTTGAGGGGGAGGCGGTCACCCGTATCCTGACCGCGGAGGTGTCCGGCATCGGCCCCGCCCTGATGGCCGGGCTGGCGATGGGGGTGCCGGTTGTCTACGCCCGCAAGCACAAGCCCATCACCATGAAAGAGCCTGTTTACGTCGATAGCGCCCCCTCTCACACGAAAGGGGGCAGCGTCTTTTTGATGGTCTCGCCGGAGTTCCTCCTCGCCGACGACCGCGTCCTGATCGTCGACGACTTCCTCGCCAGCGGCAAGACCATCCGCGCCCTGATGCGGATCGTCGAGCAGGCCAACGCCGATCTGGTTGGCGTGGCGACCGTCGTCGAGAAGTCCTTCGAGGGCGGGCGCGAGTTCCTTCGGGATCGCTGCGACCGGATCGAGTCGATGGTCATCATCACCGACATGTCCAACCAGACGATCACCTTCGCCGATTGAGGGAGGCGCGATGCCACACGATACCATCGTCGTCCTCGATTACGGCTCGCAGACCTCCCAGTTGATCGCCCGCCGGGTGCGGGCGGCGGGCGTCTACAGCGAGCTGTTCCCCTGGGACGCGCCCGCCGAGTCGGTCCTGGCGCGCCACCCCAAAGGGTTCATCCTCTCCGGCGGCCCGAACAGCGTCTACGAGCCGGGCGCGCCCACCCTGCCCGCTTACGTCCTCGAATCCGGCCTGCCCGTGCTTGGCATCTGCTACGGCATGCAGCTTCTCGCCCACGCCCTCGGCGGGGAGGTCGCCTCTTCGCCCACCCGTGAGTACGGCCCCGCCCGCCTGCACGTCGAGCGGCCCGGCCCGCTCTGGGGCGATCTCCCCCCCGATCTCTCCGTCTGGATGAGCCACGGCGACCGCATCGAGCGCCACCCGCCCGGCTTCGAGCCGCTCGCCCGCAGCGATTCCTCCCCCGTCGCTGCCATGGGCGACCCCGACCGCCGCCTCTATGGCATCCAGTTCCACCCGGAGGTGCAGCACACCCCCCAGGGCGCGGCGCTTCTCGCCAACTTCGCCCTCTCGATCTGCGCCTGTCGGCCCGATTGGACGCCGGGGGTCTACATAGACGAGGCCGTCGACCGTATCCGCGAGCAGGTCGGCGAGGGCCGCGTCCTGCTCGGCCTCTCCGGCGGAGTCGATTCGTCCGTGGCCGCCGCGCTGCTCCACCGGGCGATAGGGGATCGGCTGGTGAGCGTTTTTATCGATCACGGCATGCTCCGTAAAGGCGAGGCCGCCCAGGTGATCGATACGTTTCAGAAGAGCCTCGGCCTGAACCTGGTCGCCGTCAACGCCGCCGAGGATTTCCTTGAGGCGCTCGACGGCGTCACCGACCCCGAAGAGAAGCGCCTGCGCATCGGCGAGTTGTTCATCCGCACTTTCGAGCGCCAGGCCGCCCGCATATCCGAAGAATTGGGGGCCGTCGATTTCCTCGCCCAGGGTACGATTTACCCCGACGTGATCGAATCCGCCGCGCCCGACCGGCCCGCC
>JARRJX010000485.1:0-2894 GCA_037388645.1 Chloroflexota bacterium | reverse complement strand
GAGGCGAGGCGGGTCAGACTGTAGTAGTAGGAGGCATCACCCGGCTCCGGGCCTTTCCGGCTGTAGCCCCGGTCGCCCTGGAGCACCGGCCCCTTGCGGTCGACCAGCGCCAGGTCGATGCTGATACCTTCCTCTTCGGCGGTCAGGTGGTAGCTCCCCGCCTCGGTACCCTCGACCGACCAGTCCTCCAGCCAGACCTGGAAAGGGGCGGCTTGGGCACCGGCCAGCCCGGCAGCGCCCCGCGAAAACCGCTCATGCGCCTGAAAGCCGCCCCCGCCGACGTCGCTGAGAGTGAAATGGGCCAGGTAGACCTGATCCGTCGCCCAGTCTGAGGGACGGTCGGCCTGGGCGCTCGGAGGGATCAGGGCGCGGCGGAAGAAGGTCAACTGGTAGCCAAAGCGCCGCCCTGCTGAGGTGGTCAGGTTGCCGGTGTAGTACCACCACTCGCTCTGATAGGCGGGGTGCGGGCCGTAGTCGATGGGGAAGGCGAAGGGGCGCGGCCCCTCGACGCGGGCGAACCCGGCGGACTCCCCATCGGCGCTGGCGACAAGCTGGGCGGTCACCTGGCCCTCGTCGCGGTGGAGGGCAAAGACCAGAGCGGCCCCCAGGGCTGCGACCAGCAGAACGACGATCAAATAACGAAGTGGACGGCCCATATAGCGATCTCTTGACTGCTTACGATTTCTACCACAACGATCAACACGTCACGCCATCATCGAGCATTGAGCATACCGCGAAATGGTGACACATTTCACTTTGTCTCGCCCAGGCGATCTGGTATAGTGGATTGCAATTCATTCACCAGGGCCGCTGGGTCAACTTCTTCGTCCAGGGCACAGCGAAGGGGCAACCAGGTGTCAGAAAAGCTTCTCGAAACGCTTATCACTGCCGCAGTTGGCCTTCTGGGCGCATTGCTCGTCCCCTTGATCCGGCCAGCCATTCCAAAAACAGCAAAAACCCCGATCTGGATATTTGCGCTGGCCGGGTTCCTGGCTGGCCTGCTGGTGGCGCTGCTGCTCGTGACTCCACTGATCAGCGCGGGGCTTTGCCCAAAGATCGAGTACCTATCTGCCAATCCCCAGACCGTTCCAACGGGCGGCACATCTTCCATCACGGTGATCGCTTACGACTCCGGCTCGTCGACTCCCGTCTACATCTGGTCAGCGGCAAGAGGCTCCGTGCCTGCGGGGAGTGTCGCCAGACAAACCGTGGAGTATCACGCGCCAGATACCGCCGGTGCTGACATGATCACCGTGATAGCCAGAAACTCTATTTGTGCAAAGTCTGATTCTATCTTGATCCAGGTCGTAGAGAATCCTTAACCCAGCGCTCAGGATTCACGATGCCAGGGAGCCGCCGCAATATGCTCTCATAAGGGGGATTCCATGTCACGCAACGTTCTTTTAGTTCCTGCAATGCTGGGGGGTTTGTGCCTGAGTCTTATGGCGTGTGGGCCGAAGAACCTGCCGCCCACCGTCAACCCGGTGGCCGAAATGATCGTACCGGCTGGGCACACCAAAACAATTGCCGTCGTCGTCCACGATCCGGAAAATGACCCGGTTACCTGTGTCTGGGCCGCTACGCTAGGCAGTATCCCTGATGGCGTGCATACCTGCACACAGGTTGACTATACCGCCCCCGACGAGGTGACGAATGACGTCATTACCGTTACTGTTGACGACCGCAATGGGAACGTTGTCCAGGAACGGATTAACGTTACCGTCGTCGAGCCACCTCCGACGCCAACGCCAACCCCTGTGCCTCCGACCCCCACGCCAACAGAGACACCCCTTCCGCCAGGGCCATCAGTCGCCATTACGCAACCGGAGATCATGGTGACCTGTGAGAATCCCGCTTCACAGGATTACTGCCGGTTTGCCGTAGCAGGAACCGGCTACACAGGGGAAACTGCTGAGGTTCTACGTATATATACCTTTGTCTTTCCCATCGAGCCGCCCGGCAGCGGCTGGTATCGACAGCTACCTCCCACTTCTATTGGCTCAGACGGGCGCTGGCTGCAACCCGCCAATTACCTGGGTACAGAGGGAATACCCGCGCTTGAAGGCCACACACTGCGGGTTCGGGCAGCTCTGGTTGAGCCAGGAGCAACCTACCAGGGCAAGCCGCTAGACCAGGATGGGGTAGTAATAGTTGCGCTTATCGAGGATATTGACGGATTGGTCGCCGTATCGGATGAGGTATTTCTAACGGTCGGGCCACGTGAATAAGCCCTGGTTGGAATCCCTGGTGGGCTATCAACGGGTGGCGCGCGCTTCTTCGCCAGCCCTCACTCAAAGCGAATGGCTTCCGAGGTGACGATGCGGCTCATGCGGCGGGCGGGATAGACCCCGGCCAGGAGCGCGGCGACGACCGCGACGGCAAGCGCCGCCAGGAACGGCCCCGGCGTGACCTGCATCTGGAGAGTCCAGCCGAACGAGCGGCGGTTGATGATGTAAACGAGGATCAGGGAGAGGACGAAGCCGGTGGGCAGGGCCAGCAGCCCGGCAACCGCGCCCATCAGGCCGCACTCCAGCATGACCAGCCCCCACAACTGGCGGACGGTCAGGCCGACCGCCCGCATGATGCCCAGCTCGCGCTGCTTTTCCAACTGCAAGGAGAGCAGCGCGCTCAGCACACCGACGAAGGCAACGAGCGTCGCCAGCAGGTTGAGCGCCCCGGTGATGGCAAAGGTGCGGTCGAAGATCACGAGCACCTCGTCGCGGAAGGCCCGGTTGGGCTGGACGGACAGGTGCTGAAGCGGAGCGATGGCCTCACGCAGGGCGCGGGTGGTGGCGTCGACATCCACGCCGGGGGCGAGGCGCAGGGCAACGCCGGTGATCGAATTGTCGTGCCACAGATCGCGGTAGGTGGCCGAAGACATCATCACGGTGCCG
>JARRJX010000484.1:0-3750 GCA_037388645.1 Chloroflexota bacterium | reverse complement strand
CCCGGCGAGTCACCATCTGAATGGGTACGCATGAGATAATCCTGTCCGCTTTTACCGATTCCAAAGCAATGCTATCATGAGTCTGCCAGTGAGTGAACTATCAACCAACAAAAACCAACCAGCTTTCCAAGGAGAATGCCCCATGTACAGCACGATACTCGTTCCTTTAGATGGCTCAGGACGGGCCGAACTGATCCTGGGCCACGTCGAGGGCCTTGCACTCAAGCTGGGGTCAAAGGTGATCTTGCTGCGGGTTATCGAGCCCAGGCGTCCAATCATCGACCCTCACGAGTCGCAAGTGACAACATACCTTGAAGAACTCCAACGCCGCGAAGAACAAGCCAAGGCTTATCTACTGGCAAAGCAGGGTGAGCTGCGCGGGATGGGCATCGACACCGAGATTATGCTCGCTTCCGGGCCGGTGGTCGAAAACATCATCAACCTGGCGGCGGAGATGGACGTCAGTTTAATCGCGATGGCAAGCCACGGGAGAACAGGCCTGGCGAACGTGTTTTACGGTGGAGTGGCGGCAGGGATTCTGAACCGAGTCGACCGCCCGCTGCTGCTGATCCGGTCGCGGCGCGACCTGCCCGGAGACAAGGTCGAGTAACCGGCCCCGGCAAGCTGGCGATCGCCCCCAACGACTTCCCCTCACCGCGCCTTATGGCACTCGCGGTGCGCCAAACTCCTCTTCAAGGCGGTCAATCCATTGATTGGCGACCTCGCCGACGATCTGCAAGCAGCCCTGGAACTCGTCAAAGCTGATGTCTGCAATGGGGCGCTTGGTCTCGACGCTGATCACGTCTTTCTCAAACTCAAGCGCCTCAGCCGCCACAATGGCAAAATAGGCCATGCCGGTCTGCGGCTCGTCGCTCATGTCAAGCAAATGGTAATACAGGGGAAGCACTTTCCCAGTGGATGGGTCGGGCAGGAAATTGATATACGCCTTGAAGATAACCAGGTTGTGATCGGGCAAGACGACGATGTGAACGCCAACATTCTCATAGTGGATACGGCACCGCCCATCCTCATCCAGGGCTGCGCCGCTGCTGATCCGCTCGACGTAACCTCCAATAGCCTTGACGCCCCTTTCTATCGCGCGGTTGTGCGCCCGCAGGTGAGATAGCATCATGAGATTCTCCATTTCGTTTGTTCGCCGCCGATTGGCGCGCCCCGGCGGCCCCCCACCGGCCACAACGGATTGGACTATCAGGCCGTCGACGCGATCCGGCCTCGCACACTCAAACACTCCTTCTGGGATTCAGAAGGAGTGTTCACCCACAATCAGGCACCCTGTGTGCCCGATCAGCCGTGTCCTGATGGCAACAGAACCCAACGCACTAAACGTTATTCGCGGGCCTCAGGGCGTCGTTGCCACAAGGATCGTCTTGACTGGCTGGCCGGTGACGATCAGCGTATAAACCGTATTGGCCTCAAACATGTACGTCTCGTCGAAAGCCAGCACGGACGGGTCAGTCTCGGTCGTGCCCAGCAGGCGATACTGCCCATCGGGCAGGTCTTTATAGGGCGGGTCTTCCAGATATCCCAGCCCATCGACGATTGAGACGGCCTGCCCGGTCGTGACGTCCAGGCGCGGGCCTCCCGGCAACGCATGCAAGACCTGCAAACGCCCATGTGACGCGACCATTCCAGCAGTCGGAACGGGATAATGGCCGATCTGGAGGCGGGCCAGCTCGTTGGCAACCGCGACGATGTAGGTCGTTCCAGGGTTCAAGATGACCTCAGCCGTCAGCACAGGCACGGCAGTGGGGGCGGTTCCCGCCAACCGCACCGCTACGATCATCGGCCCGCTCTTGCCGTTCGTCTGCACCGGGCCAACCTGACCAAAGGTCAGGCCCGACTCAACGAGCACGTTATCCACGTAAACGTCAATCGCCGGGGCATCGGGGGAGAGGTGGGCCACGTGAAACCGGGCCGGTGCAGCCTGGGTTGATACCAGCGCAGCAACCACCGTTACAGTCACGGCGACTGCGCTCCCAAACACCAGCAACGGGTTAATCCTCCGCAACATTCCAGTCATATGATTCCTCCTGGGTCGTGTCCCCCTGATCAACTATAATACCTTCATAATTTCCAGTATACACCAACTTCGATTTCTGCAAGGCAGTTGTTAGCGTTTAGAAACGTAGATAGCCTTCGGGGTTGACAGGGATGCCAAAACGAAGCATCTCGAAGTGGAGGTGGGGGCCGGTGCTGTTACCCGTGCTACCCATCGCACCCAGGCGGTCCCCGCGCGAGACCCACGCGCCACACTCGGCATAGACCTCACTCAGGTGGGCATAGTAGGTGCGCCAGCCGTTGCCATGGTCGAGGATCACCAGGTTGCCATAGCCGACCGTATTCCAACCGGCATACACCACCGTCCCGTTGTCCGAGGCAGAGATCGGGCTTCCCAGGTCGCCCGCCAGGTCGATCCCAGAGTGCCAGGGCAGGAAGCGCTGGGTGATGATGTAAGCCTGGGTGGGGCGAACAAAATACCCGGTGCCTGCCTTATCGACGCTGACGCCCTCACACTGGCCGGTGCCAGCGTTGGCATACAACACGCTGGTCGACCCGGACTGGACAGTCGGGATCGAGAGGGCGAGGCCGGGGTAGACGGCGATCGACTCGTCTAGATTGTTGGCAACGGCAAGGGAGTGCACGGTGACGCCGTACCTCGCCGCAATCTGGGCGAGCGTCTCGAACTGGACGATGTGGGCCACGCCGGTTTGCGCCGGATTCTCCCGCGCAGCGCCCCCAGAGTCCGGGATATTCAACACCTGCCCCTGGTAAATCTGATTCGGGCTGGTCAGCCCATTCGCAGAGACAAGCCCATCGACCGTCACCTCGTATCGCAGCGCGATCCCGGCGAGCGTATCACCCCGCTGCACCACGTAGGTCAGGCTGCCCGCGTTTTCTGTATCGGCAGATGCTTCCCCCTCCGACATGCCCAGGGCCGTCGGCACCGGGATGCGCAGGATCAGGCCCGGATAGATCGCGTTGGGGGAAGCCAGGCTGTTGGCCGCCAGCAGGTCGTCTACTGACACACCAAATACGAGCGCGATCCGATACAGCGAATCGCCGCGCCGGACGAGGTAGTTGACCGTCGATTCAGGGGTGGTCTCAGATAAGACGGCGGGGATGACCAACTTCTGCCCGGCCTGGATGTCGTTGCGATCGACGAGGCCGTTCGACGCCACGATCGCATCGACAGACACCCCATAGCGCCGTGCGATGGCGGCCAGCGTCTCGCCCGCCCGGATGGTGTAGATCGTCTGGTTTTCGCCTGTTGTCCGGGGCAGGACGATCGTCTGCCCGGCGTAGACGTGCTGGGGATCGGTCAGCCCATTGGCAAGGAGGAGCTGATCGAGCGGCACGCCGTAGCGCACTGCCAGCGCGTCCAACGATTCACCGGCGCGAACCTGATGCGTCCCGGCACTGGCCGATGCCCGCGCCGAGGTACCCGCCGCCGCCAGCATGATGGCAACGAAAGGCAGCGCCAGCGACGTGACGAGCCAGAAGGTGGAGATCGTCCGTCTCAGGCGATCCGAAACCGAATGCCGGGGGCGAGGTTGTGGCGTCAGACGTTCCATCTAGTTGATACCCTGAAAGCATTATAAACCCAATCACCTTTCTGCGCCCGGCCTGGCATCGCCACGACGACTGGCTGGCACAGCCTCGACTCACCAGCCTGAGACAATCGCGCTACGATGGCGCTTCCCCTGAATCGGCATCGTCCTCGTCCGCCAG
>JARRJX010000483.1:0-2909 GCA_037388645.1 Chloroflexota bacterium | reverse complement strand
GCCAGCGTGCCCACGTAGTTGATCCACTTGGTCGGCGTGCGTGGGTCGGTGATGACGTATTCCCGCCGCTCGTCGTCGAAATATCCGTATTGCATCAGGCCCGGCCTTTTTAGGTAATGGTAGCGACTATCTCGACCTTCTCCCGCCCATCCGGCAGGGGGACGATCTGCCCCTCCACCGGCTGCCCGTCGACCGTCAGGCTGATGGCGTTCCCCGGCCCCTCCCGCCGCACCGTGATCTCGTGCCGCACCCCCCGGTAGAGGCGCGTCGCGCGGAAGCCGTCCCATCCGCTGGGGATCACCGGCGCGACCTCCAGCCCATCCAGGGTGGGCCGTATGCCCAGGATCCACTGCGTGATCGCGACGTAGTTCCAGGCAGCGGTGCCGGTCAGCCACGAGTTCTTCGCCTCGCCAAAGGTGGGCGCGTCCGGCCCCGCGATCATCTGCGGGTAGACGTACGGCTCGGTCTTGTGCAGGTCGCTGATCGCCTCCCGCGCCGAGGGGTTGATCCGGCGGTAATAGTCGTGGGCGCGGTCGCCGCTGCCGGTGATCGCCTCGGCGATCATGATCCACGGGTTTGTGTGGCAGAAGACCCCGGCGTTTTCTTTGTAGCCCGGCGGGTAGGAGGAGATTTCCCCCAGGTGCACGTAGTAGCGCGAGTAGGCGGGCTGCTGCAACACGATCCCGTGCGGCGTCGCCAGCCGCTCCCCGACCGCGTCCAGCGCCGCGCGGGCCTTGCCGTCCTCCAGGCCCATCCCCGCCATCACGCACATCCCCTGCGGCTCCACGAAGATCTGCCCCTCCTCGCACGCCGCCGAGCCGACCGGGTTGCCGTAGTGATCGTAGGCCCGCCGGAACCAGCCGCCGTCCCAGCCGTGCTCCATCACCGTCTCTTCCATCCGCTCCGCCTGCTGGCAGTAGGCGGCTGCCTCCTCCGCCCGGCCCAGGTGCCTCATCAGCCCGGCTATCTCCTGTGCGGCCAGCACAAACAGCCCGCCGATGAACACCGACTCGGCCACCTTCCCGTCCCGGTGGGCGGCGGTCTGGAAGGATTCGCCCGGCTCCTCGGAGAAGGTGTTGAGGTTCAGGCAGTCGTTCCAATCCGCCCGCCCGATCAGCGGCAGGCCGTGCGGCCCCTGGTGGTCGAGCGTGTAGCGCATGCTGCGCCGCAGGTGGTCGAGCAGGGGGGCTTCGCTGCCCGGCTGGTTCTCGTAAGGCACCATCTCGTCGAGCAGCCCCCAATCCGCTGTCTCCTTCAGGTAGGCGGCCACGCTCAACACCAGCCACAGCGGGTCGTCGTTGAATCCACTGCCCACCGCGTCGTTCCCTCGCCGGGTCAGCGGCTGGTATTGGTGAGGCGCGCCGCCGTCCTCCAGTTGGGTCGCCGCCAGGTCGAGGATACGCTGCCGGGCGCGCTCCGGGATCATGTGCACGAAGCCCAGCAAATCCTGGTTCGAATCCCGGAATCCCATCCCCCGCCCGATGCCCGTCTCGAACCCGGAGGCCGAGCGCGACATGTTGAAGGTCACCATGTTCTGGTAGGCGTTCCAGGTGTTGACCATCCGGTTGGTGTCCTCGTCGGGCGTTTCCACCTGCATCACGCCCAGCCACTCGTCCCAGCGGGAGCGCAGCGCGCCAAAGGCCGCCTCGACGTTTTCCAGGCGCGTATAGTGAGCGATCGCTTTCTTCGCCCCGGCCTTGTTCACCGTCTGCGAGCCGGGCGGGTCGAACTTGGCCTCCTTCGGGTTCTCCTGGTAGCCCAGCAGGAAGATCACGCCCCTCGATTCGCCCGCCTCCAGCGCCAGCCGCACGTGGTGCGAGCCGATCGGCGACCAGCCGTGCGCGATCGAGTCCCTCGACTGTCCTTCGACCACCGCCTGCGGGCTGTCCCAACCGACATACGGGCCGAGGAAGTCCGCTCGCTGCGTGTCGAACCCGGCCAGCGCCTCCGAGCAGGCGAAGTAAGCGTAGTGGTCCCGGCGCTCGCGGTATTCGGTCTTGTGGTAGATGACGCCGTCCACCACCTCGACCTCCCCGATGCTCAAATTGCGCTGGTAGTTGGTCGCGTCGTCGTGGGCGTCCCACAGCGCGAACTCCGCCAGCGAGAAGACGGACAGGCTGGCCGGGGCATCGCGCTGGTTGGTCAGCGTCAGGTGCCACACTTCGAGTGTCTGCCCCGGCGGGACGAAGTAGCGGATGCGGGCGGCGATCCCCGCCTTCTCCGAGTGGATGATCGTGTAGCTCAGCCCGTGGCGGCACTCGTAGGCGTCGAGCGGCGTGCGGATCGGCTGCCAGGTGGGCGACCAGTACGTCCCGTCCTCGTCGTCCCGCAGGTAGAGGTAGCGACCCCCGCTGTCCGGCGGGACGTTGTTGTAGCGGTAGCGGGTCAGCCGCCGCAGCCGGGCGTCCCGGTAAAAGGAATAGCCACCCGCCGTGTTCGAGATGATGCCGAAGTAGTCTTCCGTGCCCAGGTAGTTGATCCAGGGCAGCGGCGTGTCCGGCTGGGTGATGACGTATTCACGCCGGTCGTCGTCGAAGTGCCCGTAGCGCATCAGATAGTCCCCGTCCGTTGCATGTGGATTCAGTCCGTCAGCGCGTTGGCGGCGATCACGTCACGATACCACCCCGCGCTGGCTTTGAGCGTGCGTGCCTGTGTCTCCAGGTCGACGTGGATCAACCCGAAGCGTTTGGTATAGCCATACGACCACTCGAAGTTGTCCAGCAGCGACCACACGAAGTAGCCGCGCAGCGGCACCCCCGCCTCGATTGCGCGGGCCGCCTGCTTGAAGTGGTCGTGCAGATACCTGATCCGGTGGTCGTCCTGCACGGTGCCGTCCCTCACGGGTGGGTCAGCGAAAGCCACCCCGTTCTCGGTGACGTACAGCGCCGGGAATTGGTACTCGAAGTGCA
>JARRJX010000482.1:0-3599 GCA_037388645.1 Chloroflexota bacterium | reverse complement strand
TGGGCGATCAGCAGCCCGGCCAGCATCCCCAAAAACAGCGCCTGCCAGAGCAAAGCGTTGACCTGGAGCCATTCCGCGCTGACGAGCGCGAGCGGCAGGCAGACCAGCAGGGTGATGACCAGGCCTCCCACCCGCAGGTTGCGGTTCGCCCACTCGCGGGGGGCCCACACCTTGACGTGGAGAGTCGCGCTCAGCCGCTGGGTGATGTTCACGCGTTCACCTGGGTGGGGCGGTGGCGGGCGATCACCCTGCCCCAGGGCGTGCTGACGAATTCCCAGTTGCCGGTTCCCGGTGCAAGTGGGCGGGTGGGCAGCCTGTCCTGCCGCTGCACGAGCTGGGTGGATATGCTCAGGCTGGAAAGCAGCGCGCGCATCTGCGTCACGGACGACCGGGCATCGCTTGAGATCGCCTCTCCTTCAAACGAGGCCGCGTCCAGCAGGGTAACCGCCTTGGCTGCGCCGCGCAGGCCGGGCTGGACGAGCATCTCCGGCCAGTCGGGCGAGAGCGAGGGGGTGATGATCGCCAGCGCATCGCCGCGCCGCAGGCGTGGGCCGATCTCGCGCAGCAGGGCGGCCAGCGGGATGTCGCTGCTGGCTTCGACGGTCGCCAGCGTCCGCAGCAGTTGCCAGAGGTGCTGGCTGCCGTTCCGTGGGGGCACGATGAGCCGTGTTGGCCCATAACAATACAGGCCGACGCTTTTGCCCGCCTGTAGCAAATGCCATGCCCAGCTTGCCGCCCAGATCACCCCATATTCAAGGGTCGAGTGCTCGCCTCCCCCGGCGTGAACGGCGCGGTGCAGGTCGAGCGCCAGCCAGATGTTGCCGCCCATCTCGCGGTCGAATTCCTTGATCAGCAGGGAGTCGTGGCGCGCGGTCAGCGGCCAGTGGATCCGGCGGATCGGGTCGCCGGGGCGATAATCGCGGACGCCGCCGATGGCTGCCGTCTCGGCCAGGCTGCGCTGGCGCGTCGACGCCTGTCCCTGCCCGCCGCCGGATAGCGGTGGGATGGGCAGCTGGTCGAGCACTGGCGGATAGACCAAGACTTCCTCGGAATGCAGATAGCGGCAGCAGACGGCGAACAGGCCCAGCGGGTCGCCGTAGCGCACCACCGTTGGCCCCAGTTGGAACAGCCCGCGTCGGCGGCTGATGCCTGTCTGCCGCCAGCGGTAGTGCGACCGCATGTTGACGGCGCGCACCGTCGATGCCTGGTAGTCGGGCAGCGTGGAGTGATCGTCGATCTCGGCGGCCAGCACGGGGAAAGGTGCCCGGTTGTCCAGGGCGAAATCCTCTTCCAGCCGGTCGCCGACCTGCACCCAGGCGTAAACCGTCTGGCGGATCAGGCGCATCCCAAGCCCGGTCGTCACGGCCCAGGTGAAGGCAAGCGCCAGCGCGGCCCCCAGCCCGGCCAGCAGCACCGTCCACACGCGCGAGGGCGTGGCGACCGACAGGACGACGAGCGCCAGCAGTGCCAGCAGCGGACCTCGCTCGGCGGCGCTGATTTCGACGGTCCGGTCGGGCGTGGTGTGGCGGTAAACCACCCATTCGTCCCGGATAAGGGTTCGGGCCAGGGTTGCCAGGCGTCGGGCAGCGTCGCGCCAGATTCTTCTTAAAAGTGCCATCTGTGATACGAGATCAACTGCTAAGAACGAATCGATCCCCCGGTTGGCTGGTTAGGAGGTGGAGAGGGGGTATCTGAGATTATAGAGACTGGTTATGTTCCCTACAATACCACCTTTGTGTCGCATTTGTAACATTTCCCACTATCTTGCAACAGACCGACTGCCTATAATGGCAGACGCTAGGGCCGAGTCCGCAGTCTCACGGTTTCCCGTGTTTTTCTTTGCGGGCCGATAATATCATTACTCTATCGAACCCAGAAAGGTTGAACATGCATCGTCGACTGTTTGTTTTTACGTTGCTCATTTTGGCGTTCATGGTTGCCTGTGGGCCGTCTGAGGCTGAGATTGCCGCGATGACCGCTGCTGCTGCGACGGACACACCAGTGCCTACCCCGACGCCAACCCTGACCCCCACTCCCACTAACACGCCCACGCCAACTCCGGTCCCCTACGATCTGGTGGTCAGCGTGACCGATGCCGAAGGCAGCCCCATCGCCGCGGCCATCGTCGCGCTCCCAGAGTCAGGTGATGACCAGCCGGTGCAGACCGATGACGCCGGGCAGGTCAGTTGGGCGAACTTGCCGGGCGAGTCCATCACGTTGAACGTGAGCGCTCAGGGCTACTTCCCTGCGGAGGAGTCGGCCACCATCGAGCGCGGCCCGAACGAGGTGATCGTTGCGCTGGAGCGTGATCCGTATGGCCTGCTACCCTCTGAGGCGTGCGGCCCGAACGAGACGGTACTGTACGTCGAGGACTTCCAGGATGGGATGGCTCAGGGCTGGGATAATGTCACCGCGGCGTTGGAATATAACGCGCCCAATGGCTGGGATGTTATCGAGGATCCCGAAGAGGCCGGGAACACAGTTCTGATTGCGACCAATGAGGCGCGTGACTTTGGCGCGGGCTACTACGAGACCATGTTTGATAATGCTGTGTGGCGGCTGCGCGTCAAGATTCAAAGCGAAGCGCGCGATATGTTCGGGTTCCTCAACTGGCGGCATGGTCATACTGACGAAGGCGAGTATCGCTATGTCGTGCAGTTCGGCTCGCAGGGGAGTGTGTTTACCGATCTCTCCCGCCTGGAGTTCCCCGAACCCGGCTTTCACAGATGCCCCGTTTACCTATTCCTACGATAACTTCGCCGTCTGCGGCCTCGACGCTCCCTTTGAGACCCTCCCACCACCAGAAGAGGCAGAGGCGGAATAGCTTCGCACAACCATAAGGCCCCGCTCACGCGGGGCCTTATTGATCCTCCCTGCCTGGTGGGGATCAGATGCCGTAGTGCACGACCACCGCCCCGTCGTTCCACTCCGGCTCGGCCTCAAGATACTGCATCATCCTCAGAAATTGCTCGTGCTGTTCCGGGCTTTCGGCGTTGGCCCGGTAGGCTTCTTCGCTCTCCGCCACTGCCACGAGGATAAACTCGTTCGGGTCGGCGTCCATCTGGAAGACGAGCAGGGCGACCGATCCCGGTGGCGCTTCGTCCTCATCTGCGAATCCCATCAAGTCGTCAATCGCCCCCGGTTTGGCCCTCAATCTGGCAACGGTTCCGTACATGGCTGCTGTCTCCTTAAATAGACGACAAATATTGTCGAGTTAAGGGTAGTGTAGCCGAATTGCGATTCCGGGCAAAGCGTGGAATCAAAGAGGCCCTGCTTACACCGGCAGAGCCTCCACCACACCCCGCGAACAGGCTGTCAATCGGCGCGGCTGTAGCGCGTCTCGATGTGCCAGACCATCGTCACCGCGTCAGGCGTGACCGTCACCGATTCGAGGCGATGGCGCTCGTTGTTGGGCTGGTAGCTGCTTAGCCGGTTGGCGAGGCGCGTCGACCAGCGCTCGACGGCCTCATCCGGGGCCGCTTCACCGTTGAGCTGCACGTCGGAGAACATGACGGTCAGCTGGCCGTCGTCGACGCCCAATATCATGTCAAAGGTGAGCGTGTCAACACCGCTGTTATCAGGATGGGAGCGCTCGACGG
>JARRJX010000481.1:0-2918 GCA_037388645.1 Chloroflexota bacterium | reverse complement strand
CAGCCATAATCATAATTACACCAATTTCGACCAGCTGGTTGATGATTTCGAGACGTATCTGAACGAGAACCTGTTCGAAAGTAATTTTATGGACAAGTATGGGCCTCCGCCCAATTCAACCATTTTGTTTTGATGTCTCTATTAGTTCATACCACAGATGCTCCGACGCGGCGATCAACTCATCCCGCGTGTGTTGTCCCCTATTCTTTTTCTCGCCATTCATGATTAATTCCCCCGCACGTAGAACCAGGGCTATCCTACATGCCTACTTCGCCGCCGCCACACGATCACCCCACCGACTCCAATCACGACCAGCACCACGCCCAGGCCACCCGCCCGCGCCAGGGTGCGCACGGTGACCGCCCGCACCGGCCCCATCGTGGCCCCCCAGGCCGCGAGGTCGGCATGAGCCTCCTCGACGATGACGAGCGGCGGGCCGCCCATCAGGCATTCCACGTCCGGCTGGCAGGGCGCGCCGTCGAGCATCAGCAGATAATAGCTGAACAGCGGGTGGATCGTGCGTTTTGCCCCGGTCTGGTCGATCACCTGCGCCGTCCGCCCCAGCGCCGGGACGGCGGCCACCAGCCGCGCCGCCGGGCGCGCCCAGATCACCTGGGTTGTGCGCGCCCCCCGATCCAGCACCACGTGGCGCACGTCGGGGTGGTCGATGTACAGCGCGTCCTCCGTCCCGGCGAAGTGCCTGGTGATCACCAGGAAGGCATAATAGGCCGGGCGCGGCTCCCCGCCGGTGCGCAACAGGCCATACGGCTCGAAACCCGGCGGGCGGGGCGGCTCATCGATCCACTTGTACACGCTGATCCGCTCGGCTCCCAGCGCCAGCGCCAGGGCAAACTCCTGGATCAAAAAGCTGGCCTGCATTTGCTGCGTGACGAAAAAGACCGGGTCGTCCCACTCCTGGGCCGGGTCGTCATAGGGCGGGGCGTTCGTCTCGTTGACCCAGATCGGCTTTTGCAGGCCGTAGTCGTCCAGCGCGCTGCGCAGCGTGCCCAGGATGTCGAGCGTGGTGTCGGGCTTGAAGTAGATGTGCACCGAAACCACGTCGAAGTAGTAGCCGTGCTCGGCGGCGGTCGAATCCTGGCTGGCGACCGCCAGCAGTTCGCGCAGGTAGTTGGGGTTGTGCCAGTAGGTCAGCCCGCCCAGGTGGATGTGTACGTCGGGGTTGGCCTGGTACGCGGCCAGGTAGGCAACCTTGAGAAGCTGGTAATAATCCGCCACGCTGCCCTGCCACTGCGCGCCGTAGTCGTCCAGGCCGATGTCCGGCTCGTTCCAGATGATCCAGCGATCCACCCGGCCCCGGTAGAGACTCACCACCTTGCGGATGAAGCTCGCCCACAGGTTGTCCGGATCGTCGACGGGCAGATACAGTCCGCGCGGCACCCCCACGCCGGGCAGGCCGTCCGTCGCCCACGCCGGGGTGTCCTGGATCAGCCCCACCACCTCACGCCCACCCGCGATCTCCCGGTCGATGCGGGCCAGCGGCGCGTGGAACTCGTTCCAATCGTCCGGGCCATCTCTCTCTAACTCGCTCCAATAAAAGATGATCCGCTCCCAGCCCACCCCGGAGCGGTCGGCCAGCTCCGGCTCGTGGTAGGCTTCCACCGCGCCGAAGCGCGGGTCGGGTGGGATGTCGTCCTGAGCGCGGGCGATTGGAGAGGAGCCAGGGCAGAAGAGGATCGCCAGCAGCGGCACCAACAAGGCCGCGATCCGCCAGCGAAAAACCGGGGCACGATCCCCCGTGCCCCCCGGCCCACCTCGAACGACGCGCATGTTATTTGCCCATTCGCCAGTTGATGATGTAGGTAGTGGGGTCGGTATCGAGCGGGATCAGCACCTTGCGCGTGCGCCCGCCTCCCTGCTCCTCCCCGACGACTCCCATCTTATAGAGGGCATCGGCCAGCCGCCCGGCGCGCGGGTAGCCGACGTTCAGCCGCCGCTGGAGCAGCGAGGCGGAGGCTTCGCCTTCGGCCAGCACCACCCGGATGGCATCTTCCAGCATCTCGTCGGTCTCGTCGAGCACCGCTGCCCGCGTGAGCGCCTTCTCCCAGGGGGCGGGGGCGAAGTCGTCGTATTCCCAGGTGTTGCGCCAGAAGGTGACGATCCGCTCCATCTCGTAGTCGTTGACGAAGCAGCCCTGCAAACGAATCGGCCCGGCGGCGTCCGCGCCCTGGTAGAGCAGGTCGCCGTTGCCCACCAGGTCTTCCGCGCCGACCGAGTCGATGATCACCCTTGAGTCGACCCCGGAGGCCACCGCAAACGAGATGCGGGCAGGGAAGTTGGCTTTGATCAGCCCGGTCACCACGTCGGTGCTGGGGCGCTGTGTCGCCACGACTAGGTGAATGCCGGTGGCGCGGGCCATCTGCGCCAGCCGGGTGATCAGGTGCTCAGTATCGTCCGGGTGCTCCATCATCAGCTCGGCCAGCTCGTCGATCAGGACTACGAGGTAAGGCAGGCGCTGGTTCTTGCGGCGGCCATGGTTGTAGGTGGCGATGTTGCGGGCCTGGGCATCCTCCATCAGGCGGTAGCGGCGCTCCATCTCCCGCGTGATCCAGCGCAGCACCCCCAGAATCCGGTCAAGCTGCACCTCGACCCGCCCCAACAGGTGAGGCAGGCCGTTGAAGCGGATCAGCTCGACCATCTTGGGGTCGATCATCACCATCCGCAGCCGATCAGGCGTGTTGTTCGTCGCCAGGCAGGTGGCGATCGAGCGCAGGCAGACCGACTTGCCCGACCCGGTGGTGCCGCCGATCAGCAGGTGCGGCATGCTGCCCAGGTCGGCGGCGAAAGGGTTGCCATCGACCTGCCGCCCCAGCGCGATGGCAAGCGACGACTTCATCCGGTAAAAATCGTCGGATTCGATCACCGGTCGCAGGGAGACGATCCCTGGGCGCGTGTTGGGC
>JARRJX010000480.1:0-4767 GCA_037388645.1 Chloroflexota bacterium | reverse complement strand
TGGGATCCTCTTGTATTCGTCGCCCTCGCGCAGCGCAGTGCAGAACTGGATTCCATCCTCTTTGGGCATCATCACGTCCAGCACGATCAGGTCGGGGCGAAGCTGCTCGATGCGCACGCGGGCCTGCTCAGCCGACTCGGCCAGCGTGACCTCATGGCCCTCCCGGCTCAGCGCCCGCCACACGGTACCGAGGATTTCAGCGTCATCATCGACAACCAGGATATTAGGCATGTCCAATCTCCAAATAATAGCAACAACACTCACATAATGAACGGCCCGGCCCTCCGGCTGCATAGCTGCAGATGATGCCGCGGTATAAAGAACGGGGGAGTACGCCGGTCAGCGGGTCGCCTGACACGGCTTCCGCGTGCGCCGCACACACCCCACCTTTCCATTATAACGGCGGAGGGCCGCTGTGCGCTAACCTGGGAACGATCCATCCCCCGCTCTTTACCCCCCCGGCAGAGGTTGAGCGAGGCCCCGACAGGTGTTAGACTCACGGCATGCAACGTATCGAACAGAACGGCCAGGTGTATTATCAATTTGAACGACTCCAAGGGCATGGCGAACTGCGCCACGGGATTTTCAGCCGGAAGGGTGGGGTGAGTGCTGCGCCGTTCGAATCGCTCAACGTCGGCTCGACGGTGGGCGACGAGCAGGCGAACGTGCTGGAGAACCGCGAACGGCTGGCCCAGGCGATGGGGGTGCGTGACGAGCAGGTGCATGGTGGTGCGCAAGCCGGATAGGCAGTGGCCCCCGCCCAAGGCTGATGGGCTGGTCACCGACCAGCCCGGCCTACCGATCGGGATGCGCTTCGCCGACTGCGTGCCGCTATTATTCTACGACCCGGTCAAACGTGCCGTGGGGATGGCACACGCCGGATGGCGGGGCACGGCTGCCGGGGTGGGGCCGTGCACGGTCGAGACGATGTGTGACGTGTTCGGCTGCCGCCCGACGGACATCATCGCGGGGATTGGCCCCTCGATTGGCCCGGCACGTTACGAGGTCGGACCGGAGGTGGCCGCCGAGATTGAGGCCGCCTTTGGCGATACGGAGGGGCTGCTCGTGCATCCGAACGGCAGCGGAGCGCGGCCCCACCTCGACCTGTGGGAGGCCAACCGGCGGGCTTTGGAGCAAGTCGGGGTCAGGCAGATCGAGCTGGCCGAGATGTGCACTGCCTCGAACGTCGACGAATTTTACTCGCACCGGGCTGAGGCGGGCCGAACCGGGCGCTTCGGCGCACTGGCAGTGCTGGGCAGCTCATAATACCTGGCGGCTCACGGAGTCGCCAGGATGGATAGGAAAACGGGTGAGCGTTCAATTCAGCGGGATAGCAGAGCGGATAGCGGACGTGCAGGCGCGGATCGAGGCGGCAGCGGCGCACGTCAAGCGAGACCCGGCAGAGGTGACACTTGTCGCGGTGACCAAGACGCACGGGATGGACGTGATCGGCGTGGCTTATGAGGCCGGGCTGCGACATTTTGGGGAGAACCGCGTAGAAGAAGCTGAGGAGAAGATCGAGGCAGCGCGGCGCGACCTGCCAGGCGTATACTGGCACATGATCGGCCACGTGCAGAGCCGCAAGACGAGCCAGGTGGCCGCCTATTTCGAGTGGGTGCACTCGCTCGACAGCTTCCGGGTCGCCCGGCGGATCGGCAAGGCGGCGGCGGAGGCGGGCAAGACACTCGACGCGCTGCTCCAGGTGAACCTGAGCGGCGAGGAGACCAAGTCGGGATACGACCTCTCGCTCTGGCCTGAGGTGGGCGGCCAACTCGACGCGCTGGGCGAGGAGGTCGCGCAGATGGCCGACCTGCCCGGTCTGCGGCTGCGGGGCCTGATGACGATCGCCCCCTACACGGCAGAGCCAGAGACGGTGCGACCCATCTTCCGGCGGATGCGACTGCTGCAAGAGGCCCTGCGAGAGCGATTCCCGGCCCTCGACTGGGGGCAGCTCTCGATGGGGATGACCGCCGATTTTGAGGTGGCGGTTGAGGAAGGAGCGACGATGGTGCGGGTGGGCACCGCCCTGTTTGGCCCACGCGCTTGCCAAGTCGGATAATAACTGTAAGGATATTGTAAGCACGATCGGCACCAGAAGTGCCGATCCAGGATATTACCTGTAGATAAACGCAAGGAAAAACTATGTCAGCGGTCTTTTCCATATTGAACATTTTTCTGGGGTTGTACGGCTTTATACTGCTGCTGCGCGTGCTGGTCTCCTGGGTGCGCCTGGACCCCTACTCCAACCCGATCGCCAACTTCCTCTACACCGTGACCGAGCCGGTCTTGCAGCCGATCCGCTCGATCCTGCCCTCCACCGGGATGATCGACTTCAGCCCGATGGTGGCGATGTTGCTGGTCTTTGCGCTCCAGCGTTTCCTGGTTATACTGGCAGCAGGGCTGTAGCTAAACGGCCCGCCGCAAACAGGCTTTTCGAGCTGCTGGAGGAAACCGGGAATGCGTGACCGCGATAACCTGAACATCACCGAGGCCTCACACGGCGCTGCCTTTACCGTCAAGGTCGTTCCCAAGGCGAACAAGACCGAGCTGGTCGGCATCCAGGAGGATGGCACGCTCAAAATCCGGATCACCGCGCCGCCTGTTGAAGGGCAGGACGACGAGGAACTGATCGGGTTTCTGGCGGAGTTCCTCGACGCCGATCCTGGCGACATCGAGATCGTGGCCGGGGCGGGTAGCCGGAAAAAGCTGGTCAGCGTGGTGAACATCCACGCTGAGCGGGTTGAGGAGCTGATCAAAGCCAGCACGCCAGACGCGTATGTCGGCGACGACTGAGAATTGAGCCGCGGCGGTCAACCGGAACGCGCTATTTCAAGATTGGATATTGCTTCTGTCATTATTTTAGTGTCGCGTGGACCTGCTGAAGGGTGGCCTTTGTGTGCCGAGACAGGTGGCTTAGGTTATTCATTGTCAGTCTGATGCTGGTCAGCCTGATGGTGTTGAGCAGCGCCTGCGTGAATCCAGGTGTCCAACCCATCCTGCCGTCGCCCGTCTCCCCACTGGTGACCTCCACCCCGCCCGGCTCGCCAGTGGTGGTTCCAACCAACACCCCCCCGATCATCTCATCCGAACCGCCTATGGGTGGTACACCCATTCCTCAACCAGGCTCACCTGATCCCGCTGCGGCCATCGACGCCGCGACCAATCAACTGGCGGCGGAACTGGGCATAGTGCCCCAGAGCATCATCGTGGTGAACGCTCTGCCCGTCCAGTGGAACGATTCCAGCCTGGGCTGCCCCCAGCCGGGGCAGGTTTACCTCCAGGTGGTCACACCCGGCTACCTGGTCACCCTGTCGGCGGAGGGGAAGGAGTACAACGTGCACACCGACCTGAACGGCGTGGCGGTGGTGTGCGCCCAGGAGGCGCTTACGACGGGCTACCGGGTCGTGCTGGCGGTGGGCGATGTCTATTTTGAGTACCACACCGACCAGCAGCGCATGATCCTGTGCGAGGAGCCCACGGAATAACCTGCCAGGTTTTATCGACCGGTGAGAGGCCGGGGCGGTGGCCCCGCCGCAGCAAGGTCCTCTACCTGCCTGTGAACAACAGACAACGACCGCGTGCTTCCCCTGGCTTTCGCCCCTGGGGGGCCGCTGTGTATTTGGATTCTGGCCGGACTGATTGAGGGAACCCTTTCAAACTCGCCTGATCGGGCGTTAGGCCTACCTGGCGGTAGGGCGAGAACTATTTCGCCCCTACATGATGTGAATTCACCCTGGGTTCTCCATGAGCTGGCTATGTAAACTGGCAAGCTGAACCGATGGAGAGGTTACCATGCCACAGTTTAAGTCATTTGCACCCGACGCGCGGGTATCGGGCCGGTTGGTGCAGGCGTTTGTCGACTGCGTCGAGTACCGGAGCATCAATTCCTACCTGAGCCAGCATGGATTCCTGGGGAGGCAGGGCTTCCAGAAGGTTGACCCCAGGGGTTGGTATTATCAGCAGGACTGGCTCGACCTGCTGGGTGAGATCACCGAACGCGAGGACGAAGCATCGCCGCTGCGCGATTTCTTCGGCATCGGGCGGGGGATGATTGACACGCTCAACCTGCACGAGACTGTGGCCTATTACCCCCTGTTCGAGTCGATCCTCACCTTCACCCACCTCTACGACGAGCTGCACCGTGGGGACGCCGGATACGTCACCGTCAAGAGAATCTCCCACGAGGTGCTCCAGGTGGAGGCGCGCATCCCGTATCCGGACGACCTGCTGTTCGGCTTGCTGACCGAGGCCGCCGAGCGCCACGATGTCAGCCGCTACCCGGTGCGGCCCAACCCAGACGTGCCCGGCAGGGACGCCGGGGGCGAGGTCACTCTCTACGACATCGGGCGCGGGTAAAACGACAGACGAGGGGGATAAGATAGCCGGGGAAAAGTACACGAGCATCGACGAATACATCGCCGGGTTCCCGCCGGATGTGCAGGACATCCTGGAGGGGATGCGGCGGACGATCCGGGAGGCGGCCCCCGACGCCGTGGAGGCGATCAGCTACCAGATGCCCACCTTCAAGCTGAACGGCAACCTGGTGCACTTCGCGGCGTACAAGAAGCACATCGGGTTTTACCCCACGCCATCCGGCGTCGAGGCGTTCCGGGAGGAGCTGTCCGCGTACAAAGTGTCGAAGGGGGCGATCCAGTTCCCGATCGACCAGCCGATGCCGCTCGACCTGGTGAGGCGGATTGTGCAGTTCAGAGTAGCGCAAAATCAGACGAAAGGGTGACGAAGGGCCCGCACCCTTTTGCGGCCAAC
>JARRJX010000479.1:0-2922 GCA_037388645.1 Chloroflexota bacterium | reverse complement strand
ACACCTTCGATCTGCGCCCCGATCTCCACAAGGAGGAGCAGCAGAACGTCCGGTTTGCCCTGGACGCTGCTAAGTCCTACGCCAAGAATCCGAAAGGGTGGCTGGTGCTCATTGGGCCTTATGGCAGCGGCAAGACACACCTCGCCGCAGCCATCGCCAACGCCCAGGAGCAGCGCCGGACGCCGTCGCTGTTCGTCACCGTGCCCGACCTGCTCGACCATCTGCGGGCATCTTTCGCGCCGAACAGCCCGTCCTCCTACGATAAACGCTTCCAGGAGGTCAAGGCCGCTCCCCTGCTGGTTCTGGACGACCTGGGGCCGGAATCGGCCACGCCCTGGGCCAAGGAGAAGCTCCACCAGCTATTCAACTATCGCTATAATGCCCAGTTCCCCACAATTATCACTACTGTGCACGAGCTAGAAAAGCTGGATGAGCGGCTGGTCACGTGGCTGCTCGACAAACGGCTGTGCAAGATCGTCGTGATTGGCGCGCCCGCTTATCGGGGGGAGCGCCTCCGATAGGTTATGTCGGTTCGGGGGCGTCGCCCCACGGATTTGTCAAGAGTGCCTTTCGTGCGTATAGTTTTTTCAACCCGCACTTTTTATTAGCTACAACTTCGCTTGAGAGGGGGTACGATGTTCGCTGACGACGAAAAAGACGAGATGGAACAGCCGGAGCCGGAGCAAGAGGAGCCGGAAAAGGAATCCTTCGACGCAGAGATGACCCTGCTCGATTCGACCCCTCCGGTCGAGGAAGCGCCCGCCGAGAAAAAGAAGCCACCCGCGCCTAAGAAAAAGGAGCCTGCCGCAACTAAGGCAAAGGAGCCTGCCGCAACTAAGGCAAAGGAGCCTGCCGCATCTAAGGCAAAGGAGCCTCCCGCGCCCAAGGAAAAGGAAGATGACGCCTGGCAGACGGTAGCCAGCACCCCGTCGAAGAAGGCCGAGGAGCCAAAGGCCGAGAAGAAAGAGAAACCGTCTGCGCCGTCCAAAGCCGAGTTCGCGCCGACCAGGCCGCTGGATGCCGTCAACGCAGCCGAGGAAGGGGAGAGCGGCGGGTCGAAGGTGCCGCTGGGCGATTTCATGAGCAATCTGGGGATTAAAGACCAGACCTTACAGATCGTCGTGCTGGTTGTGGTGGGCCTGGTGCTGTTGTGCTGTGTGTGTTCCTGCCTGGGGTTGGTCGCCTCGACGGCGCTCGGCGGCCTCGGCAGCCTCAACTATTAAACGTCGTAAATACAGAATGGCTGCCTCCTCACAAGGGAAGGCAGCCATTTTCTTTCTGTGTGAAGGTGGATCGGTTTACGGCAGGCAGTTAAAGATCTGGTCGCTCAGCGGCAGGTCGCAGTACAGGTTGAAATAGTCGACCACGATCACGCTGGCGAGCAGGGCGAAGCAGAACAGGACGGTAAGCGCCGCGCAGCCGATCACGATCCAGCGGTTCCGGTCGGGGCGGAAATCTTCCTCGTCGGCGATCGACATCGCAGCGGGCGGCGCGCTGGGGGGGCGGCTGGCCGGTGGGGGGTACCCCGCCGCCGGAGCGGGCTGCTGTTGCCCGTATCCCATCGCGGTAGCAGCCGCATCGCCCACGCCGGTGATCTCGTAGGCCAGTGTGACCGTCTCGCCCATGCCGATCATGTCGCCGTTGGCGAGCTGGTGCGGGCTGGTGATGCGCTGGCGGTTTACGAACGTCCCATTTGTGCTGCGCAGGTCCTCGATGCTGTAGCCCCCGGTTGCCGTCCGGATCAGCCGTGCGTGGTGGCGAGAGACCTCCGGGTCGTTGATGACGATGTCGTTCGTGATGTCACGCCCGACGGTGACGGTCTCGCGGGTCAGGTCGTATTGCTGGTTGGGCTGTGGTCCGCGGCGGACAATGAGGCGATAGCTAGCGCCTGATTGCATGGCACGTGTCTCCTCGATGGATTCTCAATAAATAGTACCAGTTCATTTCGCACGTGGTTATGATATGAGCAATTGTGATTTGTGTCAAACGTGTGGCGGATGACCCCACGGCGGCCCGGCAGGCACCCACTCCGTTGGCGAGCAGCCCACACAGGGGCCGCCGCAGTCGGTTTTGCCCTGGGGCCGCCCAACCTCAACGAGGCGTTGCAGCGCGCCAACGGGCTGCGCCTGGGTCGATGCCTCGGTCACCGGCACCGACAACCCCAGAGAGGGGTACAGGGGATGTTGGCGTGCTATTGGCCGGGCTGCCACTGGCTCAGTGGTGTGAGATGTATCTGTTTTGAGAGGTCGTAAGCCGTCGCCAGATCGCTGTCGTTCTCGACGAACACGCGACCGAGAATAAGCACGGAATTGTTCGGCGAAGAAATCTGCGCCATTCCCTGCGGCACAGCGCCCTTCCAGCCAGGGCCGCTGATCATGGTGTCGCCGGCCTCAGTTCCCGTGGTGCGTTTGCCGACGTAGGCAAAATTCGTGTTGTTCGACGGATCAGTGAACTGCACGCTGTAGTAGCGACCGGCCATGTCCGGCACGTGCAAGACCAGCGCTCCTTTGCTCAAATCGAGCCAGCCGACCGTATAAAGCGTGTCGCGGTTCACGCCAGTAGTCGCCAGTTTTGAGGCCGAGGCGGGCGCGTGGAGGGGGTCCGCAAAAAACTCTTTAGGCTGCGTAGAGAGCGTATTGATCGGGACGGGACCTTCGCCAAGCCCTTTACCGAGGATGGCTCGCTTGAACACGTACAGGATCATGCGCGGCCAAAAGTAGGTAAAAAGGAACCACGCCGCGATACAGACCCCACCGAATATAAGTAAATGTTCGTATTCCATAATCGGTATCACTTTGCTTCGACAACCGGCGGCACCGTATACTTGCCGTCGAGAATGGCGGCACCGGGCACATACACGCGCAGCCAGAGTATGAAATTGTCTGCTGCCGGCGCGGGCAGCCAGTTGGATTCATGGCCTGC
>JARRJX010000478.1:0-3677 GCA_037388645.1 Chloroflexota bacterium | reverse complement strand
GGTAGATGCGGATGAGCTGGCCGGGGCAAACGGATTCAAAGTGAAGGTATGGTTTAAGTTCGCCAATACCCACGCCTCCGGCGACTCCTTCTCTGTGCGATTGAAGTATGGGGGCACGACACTTGCCACCATCACGGCAGACGGGCTGACTTCGCCAAACACCGCCCACGGCATTATCGATGCGCTGCTCTGGCAGACGGCTGAAAACACTCAGGAAGGCATCCTAAAAGAGATTTACATGACCGACAGCACATATAACCAGCCGGATTATCCCGTCTCTGTAGATGGCGGGACGGGAGCGGTGGACTCGTCGGAAGCCCGCAACCTGGAGATAGACGCGAAGCTTTCGTACGCCAGTCCCAGCCTGACCTGGACGATGAAGTTCTACCACGTCCACAAGCTGACGGCGGCATAGGGAGGGGCGATGTTAGAGCGAATCTTGGTTTTACCACCGGTTGGATACGACTACGGCAGTGAGAGGCGGCGCTTCGCCAGCCAGCTCCCCACGGATGGCGTGCTGGGCTACCCGTGGGGCGGGCGACCCAACGTTCACCAGCAGGCCGGGACGGAATACATCGCCTTTTACTTCGAGGTGGAGGGGCCGCTCGACCAGACGACGCGGGACGCCCTGGCGGTCGCGTGCGAGGCGCTGGTTGCCGCCTACGACCCCTCCCTGCTGACCAGCGGGGAGCGTGCCCGGCAGGAACAGGTCGAAGGTCACTCACGGTGGGCGGCGCTGACCGCGCTGCGGGGGAAGACCGTGGTGGAGATTTACGAAATCGTCCAGGCCCGGATCGACGGTTGGACGTCGCTGGCGGAGGCCAAGGCCGACTTCCGCGAGTGGATGCCGCTGCTCTTTGCGGCGGTAGCCTGGGACATCATGCAGGACGTGAACGCGGAGGAGTAGCCGCCGGGGCGGACATCTCCCCAACCTGACGCCAGCCTAGCGGGCGACCTCGATCAGCTCGTAGTTGAATACCAGAGTGGGGCCGATGGTGATGCCTGCGATCGCAGCGCGGTTGAACGCCGCGTGCTCGGCCAGGATATACAACGGGATGGTCACCACGTCTTCGGCAAAGAGCGTCTGTGCCTCGCCGTAGATCGCGGCGCGGGTGGCGCGGTCTGGCTCGGCACCCCCGGCGGCCAGCAGTGAATCCATCTCGCCGCTGGCGTAGCAGGCGGCGGCGTACTGCCTGTCTCCAGACAGGGCGACAGGTTCCAGGTAGTTGCTGGTGTCGGGGTAGTCGAGAAGCCAGCTCAAGTAGCCGATCGGGTATTCGCAGCTGGTAAGCGCAACGACGTAGTTGGCCCACGTCTCGGTGCGGCGTTCCACCTGGACTAACGGAGTGCGCTCGAACTGCTCTTCCAGCACCGCGACAACCTGCTCGACACTCGTGCCATAGTGCCCCTGTGGGTACCACAGGTCGAAAGTCAGTGGATTGCTCTCGCTGTATCCGTCGGCGCGGAGCAGCGCCTCTGCTGCCGCGACATCGGGGGAGGGGTAGCGCTCAAGGAACGCCTCATTCGCCCCGATGAGGCCGGGGGGCACCGGGGAGTACAATGGGGTGGCCGCACCCTGCAACGCGCGGTCGACGATCTCGTCCCGGTTGATCAGGTAAGCCAGCGCCTGGCGGACGTTGCGGCTGCTCATCGGGGGTAGGGCGTGGTTGGGCACGAGGAAGCGGATGGCACCGCCGCCGCTGTTGATCAGGGTCAGCCCCTCCACCTCGCGCAGGCGGGCGACCTCGTCCAGGCCAAGGGTGCGCCAGGCGATGTCGATCTCGCCGCTCTCAAGAGCCTGCGCCATCTGGCCTGGGTCGTCGAAGTAGCGGACAATCACGAGGTCAGGCGCATTCTCGGCGAAGCCTGGCTTATAATAGGAATTGCGCTCCAGCACGACCTCTCCGTCCGCCGCGTGCCCGGTGATCTGGTACGGGCCAACGCCGTATACCGTGTCGGGCAGCGGATCAAGCGCATCGTCGGGGAATGCGCCTTCCGGCACAGGAAAGAAAGCAGGGCTGGTGACGATCTGAGGGAAATCGCCGCGCGGCTGCTTCAACGTGATCGCCAACGTGTAGTCGTCGATGGCTTCCACACCGGCGACGTATGGTGTGACCAGCAGGGCGGCCTCACCCCCCAGGGTCAGGGAGCGGGTGATGCCGCGCACGAAATCGGGAGCGTACAGCTCGCTGCCGTCCGGGTACTTCCAGCCTTCCTCAAGATTGAAAATCCAGGTCAGGCCATCGTCGCTGACGGACCAGTTGGCGGCGACGCCGGGGGTAATGTCTGCCGTGCCTGGTGCCAGGTCGATCAGACCCCAGTTGACGTTGCGCAAAAGCTCCCAGTCTCGCAAGGCGTACGCATCGGCGAAGTCGAGGCTGTAGAACGGGGTGGTGGCACCGATGACAACGGTCAGCGGCTCATCTGCCGGGGCCGGGGCGGGTGGGGCTGCCTCTTCGGCTTGCGATGGTTCCCCGGCGACCGGCTCTTCGACAGGCGGCTCCTCAGCAGGCGCAGCGCCGCGCGGCCAGAAGGTGAACGCCAGGCCAGCCACGACGACCAGCCCCAACACGGCCACGATCCACGTCATCGGGCAGGGTGGCCTGCGGTGGGGCAGGCGCGGCGTCGGGCAGCGTGATATCTAACGCAGCAGGCGGGGTCGGTTCCTGGAGGGTCGGCTCCAGCGGGGACTCGACCAGGGTCGACTCGATGGCGGGCGGTGGGGCCGGATAGGCCTGCGTCTCAGCCTGGGAGGCGACCCGGTGCAGGTCGGCGGCCAGCGCTCCGGCGCTCTGGTAGCGGTCGGCGGGGTCTTTCGCCAGCGCCCCCTCAATAACCGCCTGTATCCCCCCTGGCAGATCGGGGCAGCAGTCGACGATGTTGGGGATCGGCTGGGTGGAGTGGGCCAGGGCGGTGCCCATCGGCGTGTCAGCCTCGTAAGGCGGGTCGCCGGTGAGTGCCTGGAAGAGGGTGACGCCCAGCGCGTACACGTCGATCAGCGGCGTGACACCCCCTCTGCGCATCATCTCCGGGGCCATGTAGCTGGGTGTGCCGACCATCCCGCTGCCGGTCAGCTGCGCGGTCGCCTCGGTCAGCTTGACGATGCCAAAGTCGGAGAGGTAGGCGTCGCCGCTCTCGTCAAACAGGATGTTGGCCGGTTTGACGTCGCGGTGGACGACGTCTTTGCGGTGGGCGAAGTCGAGCGCGGCGGCGATGCGCTCGATGGTGGGAACGACCTCCTCTAAGGACAGCCTGCCCTGCTGGATGCGGTCGAGCAGCGAGCCGCCGGGCATGAAGCGCATCACGAAGAAGGGCTGCCCGTCCTGCTCGCCATAGTCGTGCAGCGGCACAATCGCCCAGTGTTCGAGCGCGGCAACGGCCCGCGCCTCGCGGACGAAGCGCTCGCGGAAGCCCTCGTCGTGCATGAAGACACGCGGCAGGATTTTGAGTGCGACGTGGCGCTGGACATGCGGGTCGAAGGCGTGGTAGACGGTCGCCATGCCGCCCCGGCCCAGCTCGCCCCTGATCTCGTAGCGTCCGAATGCGTAGTCTGCCATGATGTTCTGGCCTCTGTATGAAGGTGGTGGAGCGTTCCCGGTCAGCCTAATTGTACAGCGATTCAGAGGAGATTCAAGCGGGGCACGCCCGGCAAAAGGCCGCCGTCACTGGCGGCAGCA
>JARRJX010000477.1:0-3360 GCA_037388645.1 Chloroflexota bacterium | reverse complement strand
CGCCTCCGAGCTGCCGGGGCGGCTGCTGGAGCTACTGGTAGTCGACTACCTGGAAGCCCGCTCCGCCGGGATGGCTGCCAGCCTGGAGCTGTTGGGGCTGATCGAGCGCGCCCCGCAACCCGGCTCCCTGGTCAACGCGGCCGAACCTCCCTATATTCGCAAGGCACTACGCCTGGACCTGCTCGGCGACCTGATGCAGGATCCCCAGGAATACGCCCGGCAGATCTACCAATGGGGCGAGGACACCTTTGGGCAGATTTTCCTGGATACACTGTACCGCATCCTCGACGAGATGGACGTGACCGCCCACCTGATTGATGGTCCGGGCGGCTTTCCGGTGTTGGAGATCTACTACCTGACCTTGCAGGTAGACGATACCACCGTCCCGCCCGGGATGTTGATCACCCTGCACTTCCCCGCCACCCGCTCGGCGACGGTGGACGTGCCGCTGTCAGGTGGGTGGGCCATGCGCCTGGTCGCTGACGCCAGCTTTGAAGCCGGCATGCAGGCGACCATCACCCCGCCTTCCGATTTCATTCTGACCCAAGCGGGCGGCACGGCCGACGTCTCGATGACGGCCGGCTTGACCGGCGAACGACCAGACAACCCGTACATCCTGATCGGGCAGGCGGGGGGCAGCCGCCTGGAGGTCGGGCGCTTTGCTTTCTCCCTGGGCTTCAACGCATCCTGGGACGCGGGTGCAGAGGAAGCGCGCGGTGAGCCGCTGCTCAGCGGCGAGATCGCCAACGGCAAGCTGGTGGTGGACTCCTCGGGCGGGGGCGGGGTGCTTTCCGTGCTGCACTCCAATTTGCGGGTCGATGCCCCGTTCGACATGCGCTTCACCAGGAGTCCTTCCGAGGGAGCCCATTTCGAGGGCAGTGTCGCCCTGGACATCCGCCAGCCGGTCTCCCTGACCCTCGGCCCGCTCAACGTTCAGACCATCTACGTCAAGGCCGGCATCGACGCCTCGGGACAGATTCCGATCGAACTGTCCGGCGCGATGAGCCTGACCCTCGGACCGCTGATCGCCAGTGTCGACCGCCTGGGTTTAACCGCCACCCTGAGCTTTCCGGAAGGGGACGGCAACCTGGGGCCGCTGAATCTGGAGATCGGCTTCAAGCCGCCGACCGGCATCGGCCTGCAAGTGGATGCCAGCGTGATCACCGGCGGCGGCTTCCTGAGCATTGACTCCGGCCCACCTGAGCGTTACGCCGGCGCCCTGGCGCTCAAGTTGACCAACTTCGCCGTGGTGGCGTTCGGCATGTTCGAGCGCACACCGAGTGGGAAGATCGCCTTCGTGATGGTGCTCGGGATCCGCTTCTTCCCTGGGCTGCAGATCGGATTCGGCTTCGCCATCACCGGTATCGGGGGCATGGTCGGTCTCAACCGCCGGGCGGACGTCGACGCGCTGCGCAGCCGCCTGGTTTCCGGGGGCGCCAGCAACGTGCTGTTCTGCGAAGACCCGATCAGCAACGCCCCGACCCTGTTTGGGGACCTGGCAGCCATCTTCCCCGTCGCGGCGGGCATCTTCATCGTTGGTCCGACCCTGCAGATCGGCTGGCTGGTCTTCGTGCGCTTCGACCTGGGCATCATCATCGAGCTGCCCGGGCCGTCCAAGATCGTCATCCTGGGCTCAGCCCGCTTCCAGGTGGGCGGCCAGGCCGGTTCCCCAGCCGTGGTGCAGATCCGCCTGGATATCCTGGGCATCATCGACTTCGCCCGGAAGCTGGTTTCCTTCGATGCAGCCCTGGTCGACTCCAAGCTGCTGCAAATTTTCACCCTGACCGGCACAGCGGCCTTCCGCCTGAGCACAGGGGATTCGCCCTACGTGCTGTTGACCATCGGTGGATTCCATCCATCGTTCAACCCTGAGCCGGCGGTCGTCCCGCAGCAGACGCGGGTCGGGATGACCTACGATACAGGCGGCTCGACCCGGCTGTGGGTGCGTTTGGAGTCCTACCTGGGGATCGCCACCAACACCTTCCAGCTTGGGGCGGCGCTGGAGGCCGGGGTGGAGATCGGGCCGATGAATGCCAACGGCTATTTGAAATTCGACGCCCTGATCCAATTTACGCCCTTTTACTTCGATGTGCAGTTCTCCGCCGGCTTCCGGGTGCGGTACAAATCCCATACCCTGGCGGGCATCACCTTCAACGGTAGCCTGACCGGTCCGGGCCCGATCGTGTTGAGCGGCAAGTTGTGTATCGAAATCCTGTTCTTCGACATTTGCTTCAGCGCCACCTTCACCCTGGGCGAGTCTGCCCCCTCTTCCCTGGAGGCGATCTCGAGCCTGGTGATGGCCCTGGAACCGGAGCTGGAAAAGAGCGATAACCTGGAGGCGCACGGCTCCGAAGACCGGCAGGTGGCGCTGGTGCCCGGCGCAGATGTGGCCAAACCGGTGGTCTCCCCGCTAGGCAGGCTGCAGTGGACGCAGAAACGGGCGCCCTTCAATGTGCTGATCGAACGCATGGAGGGCGTGCCTCTGGCATCGGTTCAGGCGGTGATCGTCACTTCTCCCGCCCGGCAGGGCATGGTGCAGGACTGGTTCAGCCCGGGCACCTTCCAAAACCTGAGCGAATCCGAGTCGGTCAACCTGCCGCCTTTCCAGCGCCTGGAGTCCGGCATCCTGCTTGGCTTTGACTTTCAGACATCCAGCACGGTCGTCCACACCGTGGAGTTCGTAACCTACCGCCTGCCGGAAGAGTTCTTATTGTCGCTGATTCTGGCGCTGCCACCCATTTAATGGCTCACAACCTGACTTTCTACGGCTGGCAACGCTCCGGCGTGTACGACCTGGCCCCGGGCACCCTGGAGGAAGGGCGCCTGCAGGCCAGCGTTGAGATCACCCTGCAGAACCGGGAAAACCCGGCCGAGCAGGTGACCCGGTCGCTCGACTTCCTGATCGCCGGACCGCCCGATATCAGCGGTATACTACCCGGGGCGATCACCGTCCACTACCCTCCAGCGAACAGCACCAACGCCGAGACCACCAAATTCCCCTACCTGGAGTTCAAACCAACCGACCTGCCCTGGCGTTACTCACCGGAGCTTGCGTCCGGGGATTCGCTACGCCCGTGGATCGTGCTGGTGGTAGGCACACCGCAGGACGTGCAGCTAGAGGCGAACCAAATGGTGACCCTCACTACGGCGGCCCAGGACGATCATGACCTGACGGAGTCAGCCCGCTGGGCGCACGTGCAAGACGACGGCGGGCGGGTCTGCTCCCGGGTGCTCTCCCCCAAGGAGCTAACTGCCGACCAGGAATGGGTGGCGGCGCTGGTGCCGGCCTTCAACGACGCCGGGGACGACTCCTGGGATGGGAGCGGTTCGGTGGTTCTGCCGTGCTACCATTTCTGTCAC
>JARRJX010000476.1:0-4021 GCA_037388645.1 Chloroflexota bacterium | reverse complement strand
GTAGCCTTGACAAAGCACTAAGTACCCCATCACGAGGATTATGATATATCAAGGCCACGCCCCATGGCGCTGAATCTGGTTCATCAAAAACACTTTGATGGGGCACTAGCTACAATGTATTCAGTCTTCAAGCAAGAAGGGAGGGAATAAGCTCATGCAAGTTGCACTTTTGGCAAACCTGAAAAAGAACGCACCTACCTGGCCTGGCATCTCACCTGATCACTGGAATGATTTAGATTCTGAAGAGACCATTCAATCTATCCTGGACGCACTTGAAGCGGTGGGGCATCGCGCCACTTTCCTTGAAGGGGATGTGACTCTCTACGACAACCTGCGGAAGGTGAGGCCTGACATTTGTTTCAATATCTGCGAGGGCCATTTCGGCGACTCGCGGGAAGCACAGGTGCCGGCTATTCTCGAGATGTTACGTATTCCTTATACCGGGTCGCGGGTGCTCACGCTGGCGCTGGCATTGGATAAGCCCATGACCAAGCGTGCACTTGCCTACCATAAGCTGCCGACGCCCCCTTTTCAGACATTCGAACGCGTCAACGAGCCGCTCGATCCAGACATGGAATTCCCTCTCTTCATCAAGCCGAGCCGTGAAGGGACGGGGATGGGCGTGAGTGCCGAGTCGATCCTGCGTGATGAAGGGCAGCTACGGGCGCAACTGCGCCGTATCTTCGAACGCTACGACCAGCCGGCCCTGGTCGAGCGTTTCATTGAGGGGCGCGAGGTTACAGTTGGCCTGGTCGGGAATCTGACGCCGCCGGTGGCCTGGCGTATCCCCGAGGATGAAGAAGCACCTCGCATTTCCCGAGGTCTTCAGTTTTTCCCACCGCTGGAAGTTGATATGGCCGCTTATCCGGAGGAGGAAGCAGGGGTCTATACCAGTCGCATCAAAGTGGACCTGGTGCACGAGTTCCACTACCTTTGCCCCGCACCTTTGAGCGCAGAGCTGGTCGAGGAGCTAAACTGGCTGGCAGCGGCTACCTTTCGTGTGACGGGCTGTCTCGACGTGGCCCGAGTGGATTTCAGGCTCGATGCCAATGATGGGAACAAGCCTTACATTCTCGAAGTAAATCCCTTGTAACGCATCTCTTGAGTTGCGTTGGATTGGCAGGAGTAAGAAATTCGCTCGTCTTGTCGTCATTATAGGTGAGCAGTGAGTTCAGAGCCATAAAAATGACCATTGACAGCTTCGCATAGACGTGGTATCATATCGCTCTCAAGATTGAGGTTGCTGTGTGATGAACATCTTCACTTCGACGCCAGGGATCTATGTTTGCACCGATGCACGCTGTTATTGTGCGTGTTCCTGTTGTGCTGCCTGGGCGCAGTGGGAAGCAGGTCCGGTGCGGAGGTCATATTATCGTAGACAGTAACTGACAGAGCTCTGTCATTTCCGAAGTTGAGTAATCGCCCACCGGACGTCCGGTGGGCGATTTCATTATCTATCCTTTCACGAGGAGGGTTCAAATGGTAAAGAAAGTAGATACCACAGCCATCAAGTTCAATCAAGCTTCCATCATCACGTTCACTTTGCTGGCTTACGTGTTAGACCTACCCTGGCTGGTCCTGTTTGTAGGGGCAGTGCTGGCCGTGGGTACCATCTGGCCGGGTGCAGCACTATTTCAGCAGGCGTACCGGCAGGTGCTGAAACCCCTCGGTTTAGTCAAGCCTCATGTGATCGATGATGACCCTGCTCCCCACCGCTTTGCCCAGGGAGTGGGGGCTACCTTTTTGGGGTTGAGCAGCCTGGCACTCCTGGCCTTGAACGCTATTTCCCTCGGTTGGGGGCTGGCCGGTCTGGTGGTTGTCCTGGCAGCCATCAACCTTTTCTTCAATTTCTGCGCCGGCTGCTTTGTGTATTATCAACTGAGGCGCCTGGGACTGATTCGGCGCTCTGAATCTGCGTTGTAGGAGCAGAAAATGGATCGGCTGCTCGTGTTACTGGTTGTTCTGGCTGCGACAGGCGTGTTATGGGTTGTCTGGCAGGGAATCAAGCTGTGGCTGCGCCGTAGCATTCATGTGGAGCGCGCCACCCCGAATGATGGCCGTCCAGCCCTGCTCTATTTCCACAGCGATGATTGTGTTCCCTGCCGCTTGCAGCAGAGTCCCATCGTGGCCTCATTGCAGCAGAGAATGGGGGAAAGCGTGCGCTTCCAGGAGTATGACGCAGTGGCGCACGCCGACATGGCAGGCCGCTATCGAGTACTCACCGTCCCGACTACGGTGGTCATCGCGCCAGGTGGAAAGGTGGTGGCAGTCAACTACGGGGTGACGCAGGCTGACAAGCTAAGGCGCCAGCTTGCCGACGCTGCGACCGGGCGAGAAGAACTGCTCATCTCGCCGGTCGCTCGACGTTGAGCATATTCCCAACTCTGCTGTGCATGCCCAGTCTCCTATGAGGTTGGGAGTACCTCACTTTTGGCGCGCATTGCGCCTTGTGCTACAATTCGCGTGCATTACAAGGTAGTTCATATACATCGAGCCTGGCTATGTCACTTCGCAGAACTTTGGCCGTGATCCTGAAAGAATTGCGCCACATTACCCGCGACTTCCGTACGTTTATTTTGGTAACGGTGTCGCCAGCTTTTCTGCTCTTCACTTTGGCCTATGTCTTTTCTTTCGACGTAAATCATGCCAGCCTGGCAGTGATGGACCTGGACAAAAGCCGGATCTCCCGAGATTACGTGCATAGCCTCGACAGCAATGACACTTTCTCGGTGATTGGCTATGCGGATAACTACCAGGCAATTGACCGGCTGTTGGTGGATGGGACGGTAAATGCAGCATTGGTTATCCCCCCCAATTTTGGTGAAATGATTCGGGCCGGGCGTTTAGCCCAGGTACAGCTTCTGGTTGACGGCAGCGACGCCTACGCTGCCAGCCAGACGCTCAGCATGCTTTCAGCGGCATCCAGTAGTATAGCCTTCGAGATGCAGCCCGTAACGCGTAAGGGTTCTCTTCCCTTTGATGTACGCAGCCGAGCCTGGTACAATGCCACGCTAAAATCGCTGGTCAGCATGGTTCCTGGGCTGTTAGGGGTGGTCCTGGCACTACCTGCCTTGGCCCTGAGCCTGGCCTTGACGCGCGAGAAGGAGCTTGGCACCTTTGAGGGGCTGCTCGCTACGCCGATTCAGGGGATGGATTATCTGTTGGGCAAAGTAAGCGCCTACGTGCTGACAGGGGTCAGCAGCGTTTTGCTGGCATGGCTGGTAGCGGTTGTCTGGTTTCAGGTCCCATTCCGAGGAAATATGCTGCTATTGGTTTTGATGAGCATCGATTACTTTTTGGCCAGCATGGGACTCAGCCTCATCATTTCTACCTGGGTCGCCAGCCAGCAGACGGCAATGTTCATTATACTGATGGCATTCTTTGTCCCCAGCTTCTTCCTGACGGGCCTGGTTGACCCCGTCAACCGCGGATCGCTGTACTCAGTACTGACTTCATCCGCTTTGCCCACCACTCATTTCATCACAATTTCGCGCGCGATATTCCTTAAAGGGGTGGGGCCTGCGTATCTGGTCGTGCCAAGCCTGACGTTACTGGGGATGGCGGCGGGAGGCTTTACCCTCAGCCTGATGCTCTTCAAGAAGAAGCTGGCGTAGGGGTGAGGCGTTTAAAGCGATCTCGCCCCCCACTCCCCTATGGAGTATTCGCTCATGCTGGCCCGCACCTGGCACATTATCATCAAAGAATTCATCCAGCTCAGCCGTGACCGGCTGCTGACCCTGTTCTTGTTCACCTTTCCGGCGATGCAACTGGTGTTAATGGCCCAGGCGACGGGTAGCGGCGCGACGAATCTGTCGACGGCCATCCTGGATCAGGATCACAGCCATACCAGCCGGGAGCTGGCGCAGGCTCTCGACAACACCGAAGAGTTGGTCCTCTGCTACTTTCCCGCCAACCAAGGCGAGGTGACACACTTGCTCGATAGTGGGCAGGCAACTGTGGCCGTGGTGATTCCGCCTGAATTTGAGCGGGACCACTTTGACCCCGACGCTTCACCCCAGGT
>JARRJX010000475.1:0-2941 GCA_037388645.1 Chloroflexota bacterium | reverse complement strand
GGGTCGTCCCAGAAGCGCCGGAACTCGGCCCGGTCGGAGGCTGGCGTCGCGCCCAGCAGGTTGGGCATCCAGTGCAGGGCGACCTTGAAGCCCGCCCCGCGCAGCAGGCGGGTCGCCCGCCGCACAGCCTCGACCGTGTGCCCATGCCATCGGGTTTCCTGCTTTCTGGTGTGGATGCTCCGGTGGTCGTCGCGTGCCTGTCCTGTCCTAGAAATTGAGTGCTTATCGAGCGCGCCAAGCCATGGCGCGCTTTTTCGTTTGCCTGTAAGCCCGGAAAACCGCCGCCTGATTGTGGGAAAAACAGTTGTAACGAGGAATAGATGACCGAACAAACGTCGAGGCCGCACTACGAGCGGTATCACATCGAGACCGATAAAGCACCGGACATCGTCCGCTGGCCGAACCGGTTCAACGTCAAAGTCGGCAAAGTAGGGCTGGCGACTCACCTGGTCAAAGAGGTGATCCACCAGAAAGGCGACCTGGAGCTGATCCTGGCCCGCCCCTGCATCTACGGGGTGTTCTCGCGCCCGGTGGGCGGCTTCGCGCCCGATCAGAAGAAATGTGTCGGCTGCCTGCGCTGCATGAACGAGTACCCGGAGTTCGTCGAGGTCAGCCGCAACCCGGCGCGCGAGCGCCTGGGCGATTCGTACTTCGTCTCGACCTACGTCGACGCCGTCGCCTACGAGGCGGAGAGCGGGCGCGTCCCGGTCAAAGGGGCCGGGTACCGGGGGAAGTTCGGCGGGGCGGATTGGGACGGCATCTGGACGGACATGTCCGAGATCGTCCGGCCCACGCGGGACGGCATCCACGGGCGGGAGTTCATCTCGACCGTGGTCGATATCGGCACGAAGCCCGGTTTCCTGAGCTTCGACGGCGAGGGCAGGCCGGTCGGGCCGCTGCCCAACACGTTCACCATCCCGCTCCCGATGATCTTCGACGCCCCGGCGGAGCAGGTGGCGACCGACACGCTCTACCGGACATTGGCCCGTGCCGCCGGGGCGATAGAGAGCCTCGCCATCCTGCCGCTGGGCGTGATCCTCCGGCTTGGATTGTCAGGCGAGCACCTCGCGCCGCTGGTCGGGCCGGGTGAGGTGGATCGGCTCGACGCGCTCGGCTTCGCGCCGCGCCTGGTCGAGGTCGATGGCTGGGACGCGGAGCTGTTCGACGTCGTGCGAGCGCGCTTCCCACAGGCGCAGGTCGCCCTGCGGCTGCCCTTCGGCGGCGAGGCGGAGCTTCTGCAATGTGCCGACTGTGGAGTATCCGTCTTCCACCTGACGGCGGACTACCACGGGCGGGGAGCCGGTGGCGCGTTCATCTTCGACCTGATCCGAGACGCACACACGGCCTTCGTCGAGGCTGGTCGGCGTGACGAGGTCACGCTGTTAGGCAGCGGCGGGGTGATCGCCGCCGAGCACGTCCCGAAGGCGATTGCCGCCGGGCTGGACGCGGTCGCGCTGGATACCCCGCTGCTGGTCGCCCTGCAAGCCCGCTTCTCCGGCGATTTCACCTCGCGGCACACCAACGGGGTCAGCCTGCCCAACCGCCTGACTGCCGAATGGGGCGCGGCCCGGCTGAGCAACCTGATGGCCGCCTGGCGCGACCAGCTGCTCGAAGTGCTGGGCGCGATGGGCCTGCGCGAGGTGCGCCGCCTGCGCGGCGAGATGGGCCGCGTGCTGCTGCAAAAAGACCTCGAATATGAAGCCTTCGCCGAGATCGAGGGCTACCTGAGTGAGGGTGTCTGACATGGCCGAGAATAAACCGATCAACCCCAGAGTCATCGAGAAGCACACCAGCGCCCTGCACGCGGGCTTCCGAACCTGGGCCAGCCTGGAGCAGGGCACGCCGCCCGCCCTGGGCGACGCCCGCTGGACCGATCACCTGATCCTCTCCACCTGGCACATGGCCGATACCGGCGAAGCGCCCACCAACGGCCTCGAATACCGCACGGGCCGCTCGGAGGGCGGCTTCGACCGCCTCGCCTTCAAAGTCCGGCCCCAGGCGGAGTGGACTCCCGACTCGACGCCGATCCGGCTCTCGCTGCCCCTCAACCGGCGCGGGAGCGGGCGCGAGATCGAGATCGACATCCCAGTCTACGGTGGGGGGATGTCCTATGGCTCGATCAGCGAGCAGGTGATGCTCTCCCGCGCGATGGCCGCCAGAGAGTGGAACACCTTTACCTGCACCGGCGAGGGGGGCTACCCGCCCGCCCTGGTGCCCTACCGCGACCACGTCATCACCCAGATCGCGACCGGCCTGTTCGGCGTGCGCGAGGAGACGATCCGCTACGCGCCGATCCTGGAGTTCAAGTACGCGCAGGGGGCCAAGCCCGGCCTGGGCGGTCACCTGCTGGGCGATAAGGCGACCACCTCGGTGGCCGAGATGCGCGAGAGCGTGCCCTGGGTGAGCCTGTTCTCGCCCTTCCCCTTCCATTCGGTCTACTCGGTGGAGGATCACCGCAAGCACGTCGACTGGGCCAGGACGGTCAACCCGGAGGCGCTGGTCTCGGTCAAAGTCTCCACCCCGCACGACGTGGACATGGTCGCGGTGGGCAGCTACTACGCCGGGGCGAACATCATCCACCTGGACGGCTCGTATGGGGGCACCGGGGCCGCCCCGGAGATCGCCAAGAAGAACATCGCCATGCCGATTGAGTTCGCCATCCCCAGGGTGCACCGCTACCTGGAGAGCGAGGGCATCCGGGACGAGGTCGTCCTGATGGCGAGCGGGGGCATCCGCACCGCCTACGACATCGCCAAGGCGGCCGCGCTGGGCTCGGACGGCTGCGTGCTGGGCACGAGCGAGCTTGTCGCGCTGGGCTGCACGCGCTGCGCGAACTGCGAGCGGGGACGCGTCTGCAACTATGGCCTGACCTCCACCGACCCGGAGCTGTAGCTGCTCGTCGTCACGGCCTGGGGCGCGGAGCGGTTCGGCAAATTCTACA
>JARRJX010000474.1:0-7699 GCA_037388645.1 Chloroflexota bacterium | reverse complement strand
CTACCCCGACGACAAGGATAATCCCAACAAGCAGCTTGATCGCACTAGAATCACGCCACATAAGACAACCTAATTATTTTGATACAGCCGGTGCTGATGAACGTACTGGATGACGCCGTCCGGGGTCTGGTAGCGGACGCTGCGCCCTTTCGCCAGGTGATCCCTGATCATCTCGGAGCTGATGTCGACCAGGGGGGTGTCGATGAAGCTCAAGCAGCCTACCAAGCCGGGAATCGCCGCCTCAAGCTGGTCGATGTCGTACATCACATCGCGCCGCCTCATCACGCCCAACTGCGCCACTTCGATCAGCTTCTCCGGATTTTTCCAGGTAGGCAAGTCGCGCAGGGAATCCTCGCCGATTAAGAACACCAGCTCGTCGCCGGGGTGCTCCGCCGCAATGATGGCAAGCATCGCGTAGGAATAGTCCGGCCCCTCCCGCCTAGCGTCCACCAGAGACAGCTCAAACCTGGGGTTGTCGGCAATCGCCAGACGAACCAGCGTCAGGCGGTGCTCGACCGGTGTGACCAATTCATCCTGCTTGTGGGGCGGGTTGCCAGCGGGCACCCACAAGACGCGGGAGAGTGCGAGCTGCTCCCATGCCTGCTCGGCCAGGATGAGATGCCCATAGTGGGGAGGATCGAACGTGCCCCCTAATACGCCGATGCGGGTCACTCTGCCCACTCCAACACCACGTTGCCGATCAGAACCGTGTCACCCGCCGTCACTCCAGCATCCCGCAGCGCATCGGTGATGCCCAGCGCGCCCAGGATGCGCTGGAAGCGGTTGACGGCTTCGTCGTATTCCCAGTAGGTCATCGCGGCGGCGCGCTCGATACGCGGCCCGATCACCCGGTAAGCCTCGTTCTCACGCACGATCGTGAAGGTGTCCTTCGGCTCAAGCTGGTAGATCACTTCCTCCCCGGATGGGGCTGCCGGTTCGGGGAGATCGTCGAGCAGCGCGACCACCTGCCTCATTAGTTCCGGGATACCTGCGCGAGTGACGGCGGAGATGAACATGCCGGAAAGCCCGCGCTCGTCGAGCAACTTCTGCACGGTCGGCCACTGGGCTTGAGCCTGGGGGAGGTCGGCCTTGCTCAAAACAACGATCTGCGGCTTGCTGGCGAGGTCTTCGTCGAAAAGCGCCAGCTCGCTGCTGATCTGCACGTAATCACCCACCGGGTCTTCCCCCGCGCCATCCAGCAGGTGGATCAGAAGACGTGTCCGTTGAATATGCCTCAGGAAGCTGTGCCCCAGGCCAACTCCGGCATGCGCTCCTTCGACCAGGCCGGGGATATCTGCCATCACGATTTCCCGGTCGCCCAGCATGACCACACCCAGGTTCGGCGTCAGCGTCGTGAACGGGTAAGGTGCGATCTTGGGGCGGGCGGCGCTCACCACAGAAAGCAGGGTCGACTTCCCGGCGTTTGGCACGCCGACAATGCCCACATCGGCCAGCAGCTTCAACTCCAGGTTCAGCCAGCGCTCCTGGCCCGGCTCGCCTTTTTCCGCCATCCGGGGGGATTGGTTGGTGGATGACTTGAAGCGCGTATTCCCGCGCCCTCCTCGTCCACCCTCTGCGACGACCATCCGCTGGCCCGGCGCGGTCAGGTCAGCGATCAACGCCCCATCATCCAGGCGAACCATCGTGCCCGGCGGGACTTCGATCAGCAGGTCTTCGCCGGACGCGCCGGTTTTGTTGGCGCTGCCCCCAGGGGAACCCGATTCTGCTTTATAGTGGCGTCTATTCTGAAAATTGGTAAGAGTATTCAGGCGCGGATTGACGACAAGGACGACGTCACCACCCTTGCCCCCATCCCCACCGGCGGGGCCGCCCAACGGCACGTATTTCTCACGGCGAAAGGCAACCATCCCCGCCCCGCCGTCGCCCGCCTTGACGAAAACTCTGGCCTCATCCAAAAACATAACGCGCTTAGCATACCGCGCAGTCGGGCATCGGGCAATGCGATGTAATTTTTGATAAACAGGGTGTCACTTACGCTTGGCGCTCCAGCACAAACGCGGCCAGGTCGCGCAGGCCGTCAACCGCCGGGCCGGGTGGCAGGCGGTCGAGCGCCTGATTAGCCTGGACGATCAATGCCTCGGCCATCCTTCTGCCCTCTTCTATCGCACCGCCCTCGATCAGCTTCCGCTTGATCGCCTGGAAGGGGTCACCCCCGTCCACATCGTCAAGCTCGGCGACGACGACGCCAATCGATTCGCCGGAGTGCCCATTGCCCGCGTCATACGCCAGTGTGACCCCTTTCCCCTGTCCCACGTCAACGCCAACTTCCTTTCCCATCAGGGTTGAGTCGCCGACGATGTCCAGCAGGTCGTCCACGATCTGGAAGGCAAGGCCCAGGAAGAACCCGTATTCGCCCAATGCGTCCACGTATGGCTGCTCGGCATCGGCAAGCTGCGCGCCGAGCATCGCGCCTGCCCTGAAAAGCGACGCCGTTTTCTTCGCCACAATCTGCTGGTAGATTTCACGGTTGAGGGTGTTGTTTTTCACCGCCGCCGCTTGCAGCGTCTCACCTTCGACGAGGGCGACTGTCGCCTCGGCGAAACTGACGTTCAGATCGCCATATGGGGCCATCAAGGAGTAGACCTTGGTAAACAGGTAATCGCCGGTCAGCAGCGCAAAAGTTCGGCCCCACTTCTCATTGACCGTCGTGCGCCCACGCCGTACCTTGCCGTGGTCATTGATGTCGTCGTGCACCAGGGTGGCCGTGTGAACCAGCTCAATCGCCGCAGCGACAGGCACCGCACGCTCAAGATCGATACCCCCAACGGATTGATAGGCAAGGAAAAGAATCCGCGGGCGAACACGCTTACCGCCAGCAGAAATGATATGTTCGCTCGCTTCCTGGAGGACAGGCACGTCACTCTCCACGATATCGAGCATGGCTTGGTCAGTAGCGATAATGGCCTCTTCCAGGTTCATGCGAACTCTCCGGCGGGAATAGTTTGTAACTTTTAGAACTTTATAAACGTATTATATAATAACCCGCGTGCCGTTTCAACCCGATCAATCGCCCGGATCAGTCCGCCGAACGCTCCTCTTCTGGCTTGGCCTGGAACGAGGAAAAAAACGCAGCGAAATTCTCCAGCGAGGGTGGAGTCCCCAGCTTGATGAAGAGCTCCAACACAAGTTGAGCGAAATGAAACAGGGACTGCATGTCGTTCACCCGTGCCAGGTAGTAATCAGCCAACTCCTGTTCGTCATCGCTCAAGCGTCCTCTAGCCTCTTTAAGGGTCTTGGCGTTCTCGTCCAGCACCCGCAGCGCCGTCCCAACTTCCCTGCGCTCGCGGCTGTCGATCACCGAGCGGGCGACCTTCCACAGGTCGCTCTCCGCTTCATAGAACTTCCTGCGGTCGCCCTTTACCCACACTTCCCGAACCATGCCCCAACGCTCCAGCGCCCGCATGTTCATGCTGACGCTGGCCTTCGACTTGCCAACAATCTCCTCAAGCTCGTCCAGGGACAGAGCCTCCGGATTCATCAACAGCGCCGCATAAAGGTGGCCCATCACCGGACTGAATCCGAAGAAATCGGTCAGCTCGCCAAGCCCTCTTATGACGCTCTCTTGTACGTTCTGAAGGGTCTCATCCATAAGTCGATCCCAGTGTGCGTGTTTGAATCTGGCTCCCCCACCCTGGCTGCTCATCAGCGCATCGCGGCCTGCACGATGTGCCATACCTAGGGGGTTAAGCCCACCATTCTTCTCAAGCTGGATATGCAAACCTAAAGCTGATTGTATCAGGTAAACTGGCGGACATCAGCCCGCTTAGCTGCGCAGCGAGTGTATCACATGGCCTATGAGGTGTCGAGGTTGGCTGCCCTGAAGCCGCCGACCAGGGCGTCGCTAAATGCGACAAATAAAGGCTGGATTTTGCTGCTCAAAACATGATATGGTATGATGCAGTACTTTCTACCTAGATATCTGTTCCACCACCCCTGATACCGACCCAAAGGAGATGACACTGGATGACTCGGTCAGATATCCCTGATATCGTAATAGGTCGGTTGCCCATATACTTACGTGCCCTTACCCGCCTCCAACAAGAAGGCCATGAAATCACGTCGTCACACGAATTGGGCCAGCGGCTGGGGATCAGTTCGGCGCAGATTCGCAAAGACCTGTCGCACTTTGGTGAGTTTGGCAAGCAGGGCACCGGCTACACGATAAAGACCTTGAGCACCGAGCTTCAGCGCATCCTCAACATTGAACAGGAATGGCGGGTTGCGCTGGTCGGGGTCGGGGATCTGGGACGAGCATTGGCGCGCTACGGTGGATTTGCCCACCGTGGTTTTCGCATCACCCACCTGTTCGACAACGCGCCAGACAAAGTAAATCAACACATCAACGATCTGTCGGTGTATCCCTTTGAAGAGATGGTCGACATCATCCGCGAGACGGGCTTGAAGATCGCGATGATCGCCACGCCCGCCGACTCGGCGCAGGAAGTGGCCGATAAGCTGGTCGAGGCCGGTATCGTCGCCATACTTAATTACGCGCCGATCGTGATCACCGTGCCCAAGGGCGTGCAGATCAAGTACATCGATCCGGGCATCCACCTCCAGCACATGACCTACCGGCGGGGTGCGCTCCAGCACACGCCTGACGACCTTTGCGATCAATGTGAGCGGCACCGCGATTGAGTCGACCACCTCAGCCGTCGTCACCGTCACAATCTTGGGCAGGCCATCCACCTGATCACGCCCCTGGATGTCGATCCGCAGCTCTTCGCCGATGTCCAGCGCGGCCCCCACATTGACTTTGGTCAGCTCGGCGGTCATCGCCCCAATGATCAGGTTGTACTTCTTACGCACGTAGTTGATGATCGCCTCGTCCAGCCGGACGCCCGCGACGCGCTCGGAAGCCGCCGCCACGATGCCGTTCATAGCAACGACCGCTGCCTCGCTCGTCCCACCGCCGATATTCACGATCAGGTTGCCCGACGGCGTATCGATCGGCAGGCCCGCACCAAGGGCCGCCGCAAGTGGCTCAGGCATCAGGTGCGCCTCGCGCGCGCCAGCCTGGATGGCAGCCTCGTGGACGGCGCGCCGCTCGACACTCGTCACACCGTAGGGGACGGTCATCATGATGGTGGGCTTAACGAGCCGAAAACCGCCGATGACCTTGTCCACGAAATAACGCAGCATCGCCTCGGTGACTTCGTAGTCGGCGATCACCCCATCTCGCATGGGGCGCATCACCTCGATCGTCTCCGGGGTGCGCCCGAACATCTCACGCGCTTCCTGGCCTACCGCTACGATTTTCTCTTCGTCGATCGTGATCGCGACCACACCAGGCTCGTGCAGCAGAATCTGCTCGCGTTCGGCAACCGTTACGTTTACAGTTCCCAGGTCGATGCCAAGCTTTTTAGAAAACATGGTGCCTCCATGCGGCAGTCCGCGACCTCCCAGGCGATAACCTGCACCTGGGCGGCCAGCACGCTATCCGGCAGCGCCAGGTAGTGAGGTCAATCTCGCTCGGATCCAAAATCGATCGCTCCTGGGCCGGTTCCCCGGCGGGGTCGGCGGCGTGCCGCAACTTTCAGCCGCAGATTAGCGCGTTGAATGGCTGCTTGAAGCGCCGCATACGCTTCAGGGTCTTCAGGCGGCCCCTCTTCCATCGTTCTCTGTGCGCGGCGGCGGGCTTCTTCGGCCCGCGCCATGTCGATCTCCTCGGCCTGCTCAGCCGAATCGGCCAGCACGATTACGTGATCGTTCGATACCTGGAGAACGCCGCCGCCGATGGCGAACAACGCCTCCCGATCACCCTGCCGGACGCGCAGCACCCCATAGCCCAAGGCGGCGACCAGGGGCGCATGTTGGGGCAGAATGCCCATCTCGCCTTCTGTGCCAGGGGCGATGACGATGTCTACCTGCTCGTCAAACACCCGGCGTTCCTGGGTTATGATCTCACACTTCAGCGGCATTGATGCCCACTTCCTGCTCGTTACCTACCACAGGCTCAGTCCATCTCTCCACGCTCGTGCCGCTTGAGCACGTCCTCGATGGGGCCAGCCATGTAGAAGAACTGTTCGGTGACATGATCCAGGTCGCCATCCAGGATCATCCGAAAGCCGCCCATCATCGATGCCCAGAATGGCGATGATATCCTGAAGGTCACTATAGCGCTGCAATACCCGCTGCACCTCGCGAGCGGTGGTGTAGTGTTCCTCGCCGACAACCTCCGGCTGCAAAATCCGGCTGGTGCTGGCGAGCGGATCGACGGCGGGGTACAACCCCTGCTCAGAGATAGAACGCTCAAGCGCGATGGTTGCGTCGAGGTGGGTGAAGGTTGCCACCGGGGCCGGGTCCGAATAGTCATCGGCGGGGACGTAGATCGCCTGCATCGAGGTGATCGACCCCTTGCGCGTGCTCGTGATCCGCTCCTGGAGCGCCCCCATCTCGGTCGCCAGCGTGGGCTGGTAGCCGACGGCGGAGGGCATCCGGCCCAGCAGGGCGGAGACCTCAGAGCCGGAGAGGGAAAACCGGAAGATGTTATCAATGAACAGCAGCACGTCCCGTCCCTCGTCACGGAAGTACTCGGCATTCGCCAGCGCGGTCAGCGCCACCCGCAGCCGGACGCCGGGCGGCTCGTTCATCTGGCCGAAGACCATCACCGTCTTGTCGATAACGCCGCTCTCGATCATCTCTGCATAGAGCTGCGTGCCCTCGCGGGTGCGCTCCCCTACCCCGGCGAACACGGAGTATCCGCCGTGTTCGGTCGCAATCGAGCGGATCAGCTCCATGATGATCACGGTCTTGCCCACGCCCGCGCCACCGAAAATGCCGGTCTTCCCGCCCTTGGTGAAAGGTGCGATCAGGTCGATGACTTTCATCCCGGTCTCAAAGACTTCAGTAGTCGTCGACTGCTCGTCAAACGCTGGAGCGTCGCGGTGGATCGGGTAACGCACGGCTCCATCCACCTCTCCTTTCGAATCGATGGGACGGCCAAGCACGTTAAAGATGCGGCCCAGGGATGACTCGCCCACCGGGACTGAAATCGGCGCGCCGGTTGCGATCGCCTCTACCCCACGGGGCAGACCGTCTGTGGTGTCCATCGCAACCGTCCTGACGTGGTTGTCGCCCAGGTTGTTTTGCACCTCAAGCACCAGCGTATCGCCATCCTTACGGGGCACCTCGATCGCTTCGTAGATGTTGGGCATCCCATTGGGTGGAAACTCGCAGTCCACCACAGCCCCTAACACCTGCACCACCGTGCCTCTGCTCCGCTCACTGCTCATAATTGCTCCTCTAGCAATCTCAAAGTCCGGTTTTATCCGCAAAACTGCCGGAAGAAAATTGTCTCGTCTCCCCTAAATCCAGGCCGCGCAGAGCGCCTTGCCGGACAGGCCGTCATTCGGACTGGGCGAGCGCCTCCGCGCCGCCGACGATGTCGAGAATTTCGCTGGTGATCGCCAGCTGGCGCGCCTTGTTGTAGCTCAGGGTCAGCGTGTCCACCAGGGCGTTCGCGTTCTCCGTCGCACTGCGCATCGCCATCATACGCGCGGAATGCTCGCTCGCCAGCGATTCGAGCATGGCTTGAAAGAACACCAGCTCGACAAACCGGGGCAGTATCTCGTCGAGAATCGCCTCCGGACTGGGTTCAAACAGGTAAACGGCCCCCAGATGGGAGCCGGACTCAACCTCATCGTCTTCTTTCGGCTGAGGCTGCACGGGCAAAAGC
>JARRJX010000473.1:0-4671 GCA_037388645.1 Chloroflexota bacterium | reverse complement strand
CGACTTGAGCCTAACCAGGCTCCTTCTGAAGGGTGAACAATGGAAGAGACAACAACTGTTCAACCATCCCCTGAGCCGCCCACCGAGGAGGTGATGTACTGCACGGTGCATCCAACCGTCGAGACGACCCTACGCTGTAACAAATGTGGCCGCCCGATGTGCGCCAAATGCGCGGTGAAGACGCCGGTCGGCTACCGCTGCAAGGAGTGCGTGCGCGGCCAACAGACGGTGTTCTATAATTCCCACTCGCTCGACCCGCTGATCCAGGGGATCGTCGCCCTGCCCTTGAGCGCGATCGGCGCGGGGCTGATCAGCTTCATCTCGTTCGGCATCTGGGGCTGGCTGATCGCCTTCTGGGCCAGCTCGGCGATTGGGGCACTTATCGCGGACCTCGCCCACCGGGTGGTCGGCAAACGGCGCGGGCGCTACTCGTGGCTGGCCGTCGGGGCGGGCGTCGTGCTGGGGTCGCTGCTGGTGCTGCCCTTCGTCGGCCCCTCGATCACCTGGCTGATCTACATCGCGCTGGCGACGAGCGGCGCGGTGGGCCGCCTGCGGCTGGGCGGGCGCATCCGCCTGTGAGCCGGGCCTGAGCAATCATTCGAATTATCGTGTTTCACGTCGAAATGTGACTTACCGGGATTTTAACATCCATACCCGTGGTGGAGAATAACCAAGACAGGCGATGCTGACAGAAATCACCATCAACGATTTTGCGATCATCGACACGCTCAAGATGAGCTTTGCGCCCGGCTTCAACGTGATGACCGGCGAGACCGGGGCGGGGAAATCGATCATCCTCGACGCGGTGTCGCTGCTGCTGGGCGGGCGCGCCGACAGCGACAGCGTGCGCAGCGGCGCGCAGACCGCCCTGATCGAGGGCACCTTCGATCTGAGGTCGGAGCCGCTGCGGGCGCGGATCAACGCGATACTCAGCCGCGAAGGGCTGGAGGGCGACGACCCCGATACCCTGCTGCTCTCCAGGGAAGTTCGCAAGGGCGGGCGCACGATCTGCCGGGTGAACGGGCGCACGACGACCGTCGGGCTGCTCCAGGAGATCGGCGAGGGATTGGTCGACATCCACGGCCAGAGCGAGCACCTCTCGCTGCTCAAACCGGCCTTCCACCTCGACCTGCTCGACCGCTACGGCGGGCTGACCGGGCAGCGCGAGGCGTTCGGCAAGCTGGCGAAGGAAGTAAGCGAGGTGCGCGCCGAGCTGCACGAGCTGCTCTCCAGCGAGGAGGCCAGGCAGCAGCGGGCCGACATGCTCGCCTACCGCGTCCAGGAGATCGAGGCCGCCGACCTCAAGCCGGGCGAGGACCAGGAGCTGGCCGACGAGGCCAAGCGGCTGGCGAACGCCGAACAGCTCTCCGAGCTTTCCGGCGAGGCGTACCGCTCGCTCAACATGGCCCAGGAGGGCCTGTCTGCTAACGACCTGCTCTCCGAGGCGGCGCTCGCCCTCTCCCGGCTCGCCCGGATCGACGGCACCGCCGCCGAGCTGGCGAGCATCGCCGAGTCGCTCTCCATCCAGGCCGAGGAACTGAGCAGCAGCCTGGCCGATTACCAGGAAACGCTCGAATTCAACCCGGAGAGCCTCCAGCAGGCCGAGATCCGCCTCGACCTGATCAACTCGCTCAAGCGTAAGTACGGCTGCGAGACGATCGAGGAGTTACTGGCGGCGGGCGAGGCGGCCCGCGCCGAGCTAGAGGCGATCGAGGGCAGCGACGAGCGAGACGATCGAGGAATTACTGGCGGCGGGCGAGGCGGCCCGCGCCGAGCTAGAGGCGATCGAGGGCAGCGACGAGCGGATCGAGAGGCTACGCGAGCAGGAGGCCCGGCTGCTAGCCGAGATCGGCGAGCAGGGGGCGGCCCTCTCACGGGCGCGCTCCGCCGCGGCGGATACTTTATCAAAGGCGGTCGAGACGGAGCTGGCCGATTTGCGCATGGTGGACGCGCGCTTCGGGGTCTCAATCGAGCAGGTGGACGACCCGAACGGGGCAATCGTGGGCGACTACCGGGTGGGCTTCGACCGGACGGGTATCGACCAGGTCGAGTTCCTGATCGCGCCCAACCTGGGCGAGCCGCTCAAGCCGATCGCCCGGATCGCCTCCGGCGGCGAGACGGCCCGCATCATGCTCGCCCTCAAGACCGTGCTCTCCCGCGCCGACCGGACCCCTACCCTGATCTTCGACGAGATCGACGCGGGCATCGGCGGGCGGATAGGCGCGGTGGTCGGACACAAGCTGTGGTCGCTCTCCGGCGAGCACCAGGTGCTGGTCGTCACCCACCTGCCCCAGCTGGCCGGGTTTGGCGACGCGCACTTCAAGGTCGACAAGGAAGTGAGCGAGAAGCGCACCGTCACACGGGTACACCCGCTGGACGAGGAGAGCCGGGTCGACGAGCTGACCGTGATGCTGGGGGCCGAGGCGGAATCCGCCCGCCAGAACGCGCAGGAACTGCTGCGCTACGTCGAGGGGGTCAAGCAGGCTGGCCCCGCCGGGTAACTGACTGCGCTGGATTAGAAAAAGGCTTCCCCAACGGAAGCCTTTTTGATTCTCATGATGCGGTCAGCCGGTGCTGCCCGGCGTGCGCTCATTCGCCATAGTCGTCCGGGTCTTCGTAGTCATCCGGCTCACCGTAGTCACCGGCCACGCCGTATTCGTCGGTCGCCTCGCCCTCGACCCCGCGCCGGTAGACCATGAAGTAGGCGAACACGCCGCCGCCCACCGCCAGCAGAATCACGCCCCCGATGGCCGCCACGGTGATGATCGTGCCCAGGCCGAAGCCGCGCCGCGATCCGGCCAGCCCGGCCTCGCCCGCCTCACCCGCTTCGCCGGAGTCGGCGCTCACCTGCTCGCCTGCCCCGCCCCCGTCGTCGGGCGACGCGCCGAAGCTCAGAGTGACCTCGCCCCCGCCGGACAGCGTGACCGGCACCTGGGAGAGGCCGGTCAGGGCGTAACCCTCCGGCGCTTCGACCGTGACCTCGTAGTCGCCGGAGTCCAGGTCGCCAAAGCAGTGCGGCTCGCTGGCCCCGTCCGTCATGTACGAATCGGACACGACGCCGGTTATATTCAACATACCGCCTGACAGCAGTCCCTCCGCACTGTCGCGCAGCCCGTCCTGGTTCGCATCCTCAAACATGAGCAGGCAAATCTCGCCCATGGTGGGCGGCTGCTCCGCCACATCCTCGGCGGCCTGCGGCTCAGGCGTTGCTTCCGGCTCCTCTGTCGGCTCCTCCGTCGGTTCCTCCGCCGGTGCACCCGCATTAGGGTCGACGATCAACACCTGCCCCACATAGACCGTGTCGGTGGACAGGTCGTTCAGGTCGCGCAGGGTCTGGGTCAGCACGCCGTAGGCGAAGGCGATCCCGCCTAACGTCTCCCCGCTGCGCACGGTGTGCCGCTGCACGCCGTCCTCGCTGACCGGCTGGCGCTCCACCGAGCCTACCGTGCTGGGCGAGCCGGTATCGTTGCTCGCCGGGGCGGCTGCCGGGGGAGCCTCCTGCTGCTCTTCTTCCTGAGCCACTCCCTCCTGGAGCACGACCAGCGACGCATCATCCCAGTATACGTTGACCACCGGGGCGGCGTACAACGGCATACTGTAGACAAAAACGGTCACCTGCCCGGCCTGGGAGGTGGCATCGACCGAGAAAAGGTCGTAGTGGTCGTATACCGTCTTCTCTTCCCCCCAGACGATGTTGGGGCTGAACGGGTCGGTGCCACCCAGCGGGTCGATGCCGATTTTCATGGTGATCGGGTTCACCTCGCCATGATAGCTGTCCTCTGGGTCGCAGTCGAGGTGATCGTCCTTCTCCTTGCAGAAGGTGCTCCAGGCATGCCCATAGACCGTAAAGCGCAGCAGGCTGCCCGACGCGACAGGCACCTGCTGGTAGACTCCAGCCTGGTGCCGCGCCCAGGGGCGGAAGTACTGCTGCGCGTCCTCCCCGCTGCGCACCCGGTTCGGGTCGACGGCTATGTTCGCCTGTTTGAACTCCGGCCCGTCGAATTCGGCCCCGGCGTCGTTATACCACCACGGCTCCCAGCCGTGGGCCACGAAGCCGCCACCGTCGGCAGCCTGGTGCAGCTCGAAAGGCTGTTCGAAGCTCGGATTGTTGAGTATGTTGCCAGATTGGGCCGCCGCTGGCTGGGGTGCCACGCCAAAGAGGGCCAGCAGCCCCGCCGCGGCCAGTAATGGTACAGTCAATTTGATGACGAATCGTCGCATCGTCAACCTCCGCCTGCCGATCTGCCTGAGATTGTGGTGATTGTCTGCTGAAGCAGTAGGTCCGCTGTTTCAGCAGAATTGCAGATCGCAGCGGGAGATTATATCGGATGCCGACTTTGGCGGCGACCTGCCGTCGGGGGCTACAACAGGGCGCGATAAGCGGGGTTTCGCTCTATGAGGGCCAGCGCGTCGTGGAGGATGGCCCGATCTTCGGGGAAGGTCAGGCGGTCGGCAGCCTGCCGGGTGGGCAGCCAGGCGGCGAATTCACGCTCGAAATCGCGGTCGGCCATGTCTCCCCCCACCGCCCTGGCGAGGAAGTAGCGCACCGTCTTATCCTGGCGCTCCCCGTCCGGGCGGGTGAAGGTGTAATTGGTCTCCCCGGCCAGGGCCAGCAGCTCGATCCGGATGCCGGTCTCCTCGGCCACCTCCCGGACGGCGGTGGCCTCGATG
>JARRJX010000472.1:0-2954 GCA_037388645.1 Chloroflexota bacterium | reverse complement strand
ACGTTTCGGGGAATCAGGTAAAAGAGCAATGACAAGACGCGCAATCTCCATTCTACTGGCCTGCCTGGCACTGATCCTGATGGTCGTCACCGGCTGTGAAGGGAACAAGCTGGACTCGAACCTCGCCACCTTCAACGCGCGCGCCACACAGGTGGCGGGCAGCACCGTCCCCGTGGGCGAAATCCTGACAGAAATCCCGATCATTCCCGGCCAAACCCAGCAGCCAGGCGGCGGCACCCCTGAGCAGCACGTTTTCGACCTGACGACCAACCCAAACGCGGACCTGGCCGAAGCCTGGAGCCACACGTATGGGTTGAGCAGGGGCGAGACATTCAAGCTGACCGCCACCCAGACCCAGGTCGGCATCTTCGTGATCGATACGCTGCAACTTTACGGCCTCGAAAACACCGTGCGGGGCGGATCGGTGGCGATAGGCGCTTCCCAACTGCGGCTCGACCTGTCGCTGGTCGGCGATAATGGAGACTTCGGCGGGGGGACGGTCAGCTTCCAGCCGACCCTCGATTCGTTGGGGCGACTGCGTCTGAACCCACAGCCAGCGCAATTCGGCGGCTTAGAGCTGCCGAGCAACATGCTGTCGCTGCTGGGCGACGCGGTCCACACCGCGCTGACGGGCGCGCGCAACGACGATCAAAGTGTGGTTACCCTAACCCTGATTCAACTCGAAAACGGTATCTTAGACCTTGAGGGAAGCATCCGCTAGGCCATGCCTGACGCGCCCACCAGCCTGACCGCCCGGTAGCATGAAAACTCGCCCCATCTCGCTGCACAGCCTGGTTATGTCAGGCGTCATGCTGCTGTTCACCTCTGCCCTGTCCGCCTGCTTCCCGATCCGGGCCGCATCTGTTTTACGCGAGTATCCCACCGCTGCTCCCGATTCAGGGAAAAATCCGGCCCAAAGCGCCCCTCTCTCGACGATCGCGCCTGGTGGATCGGACTTACCAGCCCCGCTGCAAACCATCGCGCCCGCGCTGGCCCTGCCCAACGCCTCCGGGACGACGATCGCCTGCGCGGCCAACACGCTGCGGCTCCCGCTGCACGGCGCAGACGGCAACCTGGCTGCCGCCAGCCGGATCGAAGAGGCCGGGGAGTACCTCTACCTGCTGGCAAACGGTGACCTCTACCGGGTGCCGCGCCTGACGGCGGACTCCGGGGCCCCGGTGCTCGAACCCCTCATCAACCGTGGGGAGGAGATTGAGGGGCGACCGGTGCAGGAGCTGGCCGACCTGGCAGTCTCCCCGGTGGACGGCTCTGTTTACGCGCTGGATAAAGCCGGGCACGTCTATCGGTTCGACTCCGCCAGCGGGGAGAAGTCGCTCGCCTACCGGGCAGACTCAGACGAGGAGGAGATCATCTCACCCCAGCTCGTCGCGATCACCCTCGACGACCAGGGCCGCCTCCTGATGCTCGACACCGCACACGGCATGATCTGGACTCCCCAGGCGCTCACCGAGCGCGCGCTGGTGAACGATTCGAGCGGCATGACGGAAAGCGCCGACCTGGCGCTGGCGGACGGCCAGATCTTCGTGATGCGCCAGGACGGCAGCATCCGCCTCACCCAGGGGCAGTACGGCTGGGTGGGCTGGCAGGGTCGCCTGACGCGCAGGCTGGGGCTGGCGCTCCACAGCTCGGACCACCTGGGCAGCGACATCCTGTACACCGTCGACGCGGTGAACCGCGAGATCATCGGGATGCTGCCCGGCGACCCGGAGACGATCGTACTCCACCACCTGTTCGCCTTCCCCGATATGGGACTGCTGCGGGACGCGGTCTTTGCTGGGGGGCGACTCTACGCGGTGGCGGACAACGAGCTGTTCGTCTACCCAGCCGAAGCAGGCGACGGCGGCGGTGGCGGATGCGCGGCCCTCAGCGCGGAGGAATACGCCCGCCCCACATTATACGGGCTGGACGCGATCGCCATTCTACAAAACATGACGCTTCCCATCGCCGACACCGACCTCCCACCCTGGCCGCGTGTATACCCCGGCGCGGGCCGCCTGTACCGGCTGGGGGTGCATTTTGGGCTTGACCTGTACGAGTACACCGCCCCGGCGGGCTTCGGCATCGGTTGGCCGGTCCTCGCGGCGGGGGATGGGATCGTCACCCAGGCCTCGATCAGATATGAGCCAATGAGCGAGGAGGAGTTCGACCAGATCACCGAGGAAGCGCGAGCGTTGGGGCAAACGCCTCCTGAAACCCGGATGCGCCTGATGGGGAAGCAGGTAGGCATCGAGCCCGAGAACGGCACGTTGACTTTTTACGCCCACCTGAACGAGATCGCACCCGGCATCGTGCCCGGCGCGACGGTGCGGGCGGGGCAGCTGGTCGGCACGGTGGGGGTGACCGGAACCGCCGGTGAGGCGAACCCGGGGGCTGCCGGGCCGCATCTGCATTTTGAGGTCTGGCTGGGCGACCGCTATCTCGGCCAGGGGATCACACTGCGAGAGACGATGTGGTGGTTCGAACAGGGGTTTAACCGCTGACCTCAAAGCGGCTTCAGTAATTAAGGTCAATATACTCAAATTCACTTTTACATTTGGACATTTTCAGGGTATGTGCTAAAAATGTCTGCCGTTGTTTGAACCCCAGTACCTATAACGTCGAGCTCTAATTTTCGGCGCAATATAAGCAGGGGTTCCTGCCGCCAAACGATTACCGGTTTTTCCAGTTGTGAGTGCCGTTTGGCGGCAACTGCAACACCATGCAGAAATCGTTACACCTCAACCAGTGAGAGCCTGACAGGAGCAGCCGTTATGCAATTTATGGATGTACAACCCTTTGAATGGGCGATGATTCTCATCGTGCTAGGCACGGCGTTTATCGCGCTGTCCTACGCATGGTGGCTTCGCCAGCAAATTATGGCCTACGACAAAGGCACCGAGGCCATGCAAGCGGTATGGATGGACATTAAGAAGGGGGCTAACGCCTACCTGAAC
>JARRJX010000471.1:0-2954 GCA_037388645.1 Chloroflexota bacterium | reverse complement strand
AAGGCGAGTGAAGGGTCTTCATTTAGCTCTGCCCGACCATCTCCTGCACAGCCCGCCCGATCTCGAAATAGTCGGGTAGCTGCTCCCGCCAGAGAATCCCCACGTCGAGCTTGAAGCCCGGCAGCAGCGGTGTCTCGTAGAGGCTATCCTGCCCCGGCCCCACCGGGATGTACTGCCAGGCACAGCCCTTCACCATGTTTAGCCCTCCTGTGCGATGGTAATAATTATTTTGCCCCTGGTGCATCCTGCTTCAAGGCAAAATGTTACGATTCACGCCCGGAGCGCGCTATACTCTGTCCGCGCACGCGATGGGTTGCTGATCGGACATAGGCCGCCGGCCAGGGAATCCTGTCGCCTCCTGATCGGTAGGGCAGCACTTCAGGCCCGTCTCGGATACCTGCTACGGCAGTACATACCACGTCATCTTTGCCAGGGTCCTCAACCCTGGAATTGTTATAGAGGGGAGAATTCGTTTTGAACTGGAAAGCCTTTAATCCGCCACTTGATGCTTTCGACATCCTGTCCGAATGTCCGGGCGTGATCGCCGCCGGGAGCACCGACGAGCTGCTCGATCTCACCTTCCGGGATGCTGATAACAACTGCTTCGACGTGACCTACGACATCCCCGGCGCAGGGCACGTTGTGGAGGCAACGGTGGTCCGGGTGCGCAACGGGCTGTCGGTCAATTATCCTGAGCCTTACATGCGGCGGCGTGACCCGGACTGCCTGCTCGTCGGCGACGATCTACCGACCGACAAGGATACCTTCCAGGGCCGGTTCGGCCAGAGTTTCGATCCGGTGCGGCAGGAAGCGTTTGACTGGCTGAAAACCCAGGAGCTGGCGATCTTTGGCTTCGTCGCCGGGCAGGCCGGGATGGGCATCGATGCGCTGGCCGTCGTGCCTGCCAATGCCGGTTTCTTCGCCTTCGGACTGGCGCTGCTGCAAGGCATCCTGCCCTATGAGCGCATCACCCAGGGCTTCGCGCCAAAGGCGGTGATCTACGTCGTGCCGCCTTTCCGCCACACCCACTTTGCTGGCAAACAGGTCGTCGTTCACAACCGGAAGCCCGACCTCTACGAGATGTTCGCCTTCAATCTATATCCGGGGCCAAGCGCCAAAAAGGGCGTCTATGGCATGCTGATCGACCTGGGCGAGCGCGAAGGGTGGGTCACCGCCCACTGCTCGGCGGTGCGGGTCATCACGCCCTACGATAACACGCTGGTCTTCATGCACGAAGGGGCCAGCGGCGGCGGCAAGAGCGAGATGCTTGAGCAGGCCCACCGCGAGGCTGATGGGCGTCTGTTGCTGGGCAAGAACCTGGTCACCGGTGAGAAACGCTACCTGGAGGTTCCTCGTACCTGTGAGCTTGAGCCGGTCATCGACGATATGGCCCTGGTACATCCTTCCATTCAGTCCGACAACGGCAAGCTCAGGATAACCGATGCCGAGGACGCCTGGTTTGTGCGCGTCAACCACATCAATTATTACGGGGCCGACATGAATCTTGAGCGCCTCACGGCCAAGCCCACCACCCCGCTGCTCTTCATGAACATCGACGCGGAGCCGGGCAGCCGTGCGCTGATCTGGGAGCACACCGAGGACGCTCCCGGCAAGCCCTGTCCCAATCCCCGCGTCACCATTCCCCGGCGCACGATCCCAGACGTGGTCGACGGCGCGGTGAGCGTCGACATCCGCAGCTTCGGGCTGCGCATGCCGCCCTGCACCCGCGAAAACCCAACCTACGGCATCGTGGGCATGTTCCACCTGCTGCCGCCTGCGCTAGCCTGGCTGTGGCGGCTGGTGGCCCCGCGCGGCTACAACAGCCCCAGCATCGTCGACACAGACGAGATGATGCACAGCGAGGGAGTCGGTTCATACTGGCCGTTTGCCGTCGGGCGGCGAGTTCCGCAAGCCAACCTGCTGTTGAAGCAGTTCACCACCTACCAGGAGACTCGCTATATTCTCTGCCCCAACCAGCACATCGGCGCGTGGGAGGTGGGCTTCATGGCCGAGTGGATCACCCGTGAATATCTCTCGCGGCGCGGCGTGGCGAAGTTCAAGCCCGAACAGATTCGCCCAGCCCGCTGCCCGCTGCTCGGCTACGCCCCACACCAGCTCCACGTCGAAGGTCGCTCCGTGACCCGCTGGTTCCTCCAGGTCGATACTCAGCCTGAGGTCGGTGAAGACGGCTATGACGCCGGTGCCGAGATTCTGTATGCTTTCTTCCGGCGCTGCCTCCCCGACTTCCTCGACTCCGACCTCGATCCGCTCGGACGGCGCATCATCGAGTGCTGCCTGGATAACGGCTCCCTGGTCGACTACGAGGCGATGATCCCGGTCGAATATTTCGGATAAGCCAGAACGTCAGGTGCAGAAAGACTGCATTACAAAACCCCGCCAGGATCACCCCTGGCGGGGCCTTTTTGTTCGAATAGGGCAGCGGGGGGCTGCGTCGAGCCGCATCACCCAGCCGCAGATCAATCGTCGGGTTGATCAGCGCTGCACCCGCCCCGACGCATCCCCGCCCATCAGCCGCTTGACTTCCTCAAGCGTCACCAGGTTGGCATCGCCCGAAATGGAGTGCTTGAGGCAGGATGCGGCGGCAGCGAAATTCAAGGCATCTTCACCTGCCATGCCAGTGTGCAGGCCATAGATCAGCCCGGCGGCAAACGAATCGCCGCCCCCGACCCGGTCGACGATGTCGGTGATATCATAGCGGCGGCTGACGTGGAAATCACTGCCGTCATACAGACAGGCCGACCACCCGTTGTGACTGGCGCTTAAGCTCTCGCGCAGCGTGATCGCCTGGTAACGCAGATTCGGGAAGGTCTCAAGCATCTTCTCGGCCAGCGCCTGGTAGCGCCCCGTGTCCAGCACACCACTCGCGACGTTGGACTGCCAATCGCCTTCACTGAGCGATACGCCCAACGACCGCTGGCAGTCTTCCTCGTTGG
>JARRJX010000470.1:0-2955 GCA_037388645.1 Chloroflexota bacterium | reverse complement strand
AGACTCAAGATCAGTTGCAGGACGGCAGTTGCACGGATTGTGTCCCGATGGGCGATGGCCCGATGGGCTCACAGGGTGATAACCACCAGGATAATCATTCGGGCGGCGGCCATCGTTGATCCCGGCCCAACCGGGCAGAACGATGAGTGACGATGGGGGGCAGCCGCATGGGCTGCCCCTTCCGTTTCGCCCTACCGGAGCGCGGCTAACGCCGCCGGGCTGAAGGAGATCACGGTGTAGACCCCATAGCCAAAAGCGGCCAGCCCGATGGCGGCCAGCCCCCCCGCGACCGCCCGCCGGGCCATCGCGATCCGCTCCTTGTCGATCAGGGCGTCATACAGACCCCCCAGGCCGTGCAGCAGGACGGTGCCGAGGAAGGCGATGTCGATTGCCTTCCAGAGCGGGTTGGCGAGCCGCTCCAGCACGCGGGTGAAGTCGAGGTGGCCGGGCGGGTAGTGGACGACGACCATGTGGAGGGCCATAAAGGCGACCAGGGCGATGGCGGTGAGGCGCTGCATTCTGAAAAAGCCCATGATGTGAACCCTCCTAATAGCTGATGCCGAGCGCGTAGAGCAGCAGCGGCAGGCCGCCGATCACGGTCAGCAGCGCTGCGACGGCGAAGGCCGCGTACCACATGCTCTTGCGCGGCCCGGTCACCCGGAAAGCGTTGACGAGCAGCAGGCGGATGCCGTCAAAGGCGTGATAGGCGACGGCGGCCAGCAGGAAGATCTCCAGGACGTGGGTGGCCGGTGAGGCAAAGACTTCCATGCGCCGGTTGAACGCCTCCGCGCCCTGTGTGGCCGCTCCGATCACCCAGATGTGCAGCATCAGGTACAGCACCAGCACCACCCCGGTGAAGCGCCGCAGGGCAAAGCTGATAAAGCCCGTTGTCTTAAACATGACCGACCCTTCCTTCCGTTAAGTAATCCGCTGCCCGGTTTGCACCGGTGATTCGACTCGCGCTGTTGGCTCCATCCTCACCGGCGGCCCAACCTCGACCGGCTCGCCGAACCTCGCCTGGCGCTCGCGGCGCTCCTCTTCGAAGGCCAGCCGCCGGGCGGCCAGGTTGCGCAGCGTCTCGATTGCATAGGTGGGGTCGAGGCTTTTGGGGCAGGCGTCGATGCAGTTGAAGATCGTGTGGCAGCGCCAGACGCCGGTCAAGTCGGCCACGATGTCCAGCCGCTCGCCGGGGGCGCTGTCGCGCGGGTCGAGCGTCCGCAGGAACGCCTTCAACAGCGCGTGTGGGCCGATGTACCCCTTGTTCAGCGCGACCACCTGGCAGGCCGAGTAACACAGGCCGCACATGATGCACTTTTCGGCGTTGCACAGCGCCTTGACCTCCTCCGGGCTGACCCGGAACTCCCGTTCGGGCAGGTCGTCCGGCGGGAGCAGCCAGGGCTTGATCTGCCGGTAGTGTTCCCAGAACTTGGCCCGGTCGACGACCAGGTCTTTGATGATCGGCAGGAAGGGCAGCGGCCTGATCGTCACCCGGCCCTTGCCGTCGAGGTGATCCTTGAGCGGCGACTCGCAGACGAGCACATTGCGCCCGTTGACGTTCATCCCGCAGGAGCCGCAGATCGCGTGGCGGCAGGAGCGGCGGAAAGTCACGCTGCCGTCCTGGTGGGTCTTGATCTCGTGCAGCGCGTCGAGCAGGGTCATGCCCTGCCGCGCCGTGATCGAGTAAGGCTGCAAGTACGGCCTTCTATCGAAGTCCGGGTTGAAGCGCTGAATCCAGACGGTGGCGTTTTTTCTATGTCCGTTCGTTGTCATGGTGTTCCTCCCTGGCCTAGTATTTGCGTTCCTGGGGAGGGTATTTCTCCCAGTCGATGACCACGTCTCTGTAGCTGAGGACGGGGCCAGCGTCGCTCTGGTGGGCCAGCGTGTGTTTGATCCAGTTCTGGTCGTCGCGCCGGGGATAATCGGTGCGGAAGTGCGCCCCACGGCTCTCGGTGCGGGCCAGCGCCCCGGCAGCGATCACCTCGCTGAAGCTGAGCAGGTGCTGGGTTTCGAGCGCGGCGAGCACGTCGGTGTTGAAGCGGCTGCTTTTATCCATGATCGGGGCCGCCTCGAACCGCTCTTGCAAAGACCGGATCGTCTCCAGGGCGGCGACCAGCTTCCACTCGGTGCGGTAGATGCCGCACTGGTCGGTCATCGTCGCCTTAAGCTCCTGGGCGATGGCCTCGACGTTCTCCGTCCCCTCGCGCTCCATGAGCGCCCCGATGCGCTGGCGGTTCCTTTCCGCCGGGTCGCCGGAGATCGGCTGTAGCTCGCCCCCGTCCTTGACGAACGCGGCGATGGCGCAGCCCGTCCGCCTGCCAAAGACCGATGCCTCCAGCAGCGAGTTGGTGCCGAGCCGGTTGGCCCCGTGCACGCTGACGCAGGCCGCCTCGCCTGCCGCGTAAAACCCGACCACCGGGTCGCCTTCGGCGTTGGCGAACGCCTGTCCATCCGCGTCGGTCGGGATGCCGCCCATGCTGTAGTGGGCGGTGGGCTGGATCGGGGCAGGCTCGTCGATGATGTCGACCCCGGAGAAATGCAGGGCGATGTCGCGCACCTGGGGCAGGCGCTCCATGATCTTCTCCCGCCCCAGGTGGCGCATGTCAAGGTAGATACCCTTCCCGTCGTCGCCGATGCCTCGCCCCTCGTCGATCTCGGTCTGCTCCGAGCGGCTCACCAGGTCGCGCGGGGCCAGTTCCATCTTGTCCGGCGCGTACTTCTCCATGAAGCGCTCGCCGTCCCGGTTGATCAGGTAGCCGCCCTCGCCCCGGCAGGCTTCGCTCATCAGGATTCCGTGCCCGTAGATGCCGGTCGGGTGGAACTGGACGAACTCCATGTCCATCAGCGGCACGCCCGCCTCGTAGGCGATAGCAACACCGTCTCCGGTGTTCGCGTACGCGTTCGAGGTGATGGCGAACGCGCGGCCATAACCGCCCGTCCCGAACATTACCGCCTTGG
>JARRJX010000469.1:0-2956 GCA_037388645.1 Chloroflexota bacterium | reverse complement strand
GCCGGGTGATCGAATAGCGTTGTAGCCCAAAAAGAGCAAAAAGGTCTGCTGGCGATGGCATTAATGATGCCGATCATCCAGATTTACCTGCTGGGGAACGCGATCGGCCAGGACATCCAGAACATCTCAATCGCCGTGATCGACTACGACCACAGCTCGCTGAGCCGGGAGATCATCCAGGCGCTGGATAACACGAAAGAACTGACGGTCGACTATCTCCCCGGCAACCTGGCGGAAGCCCGCGCGCTGGTGAACGCCGGAGAGGCCACCGGGATCGTGGTCATCCCGCCCGACTTCATGGAGGACACGCGCTCGCCGACGGACGTCCCGCAAATTCAGGTGATCCTGGACGGAACGAACACGTTTACCGCCGGGCGCGCCCTCCGGGCTGCCCAAGGGGCGGTGCAATCGCTCGTCGAGGACGCCCAGGTGAGCACCAGCGACGGGGCACTGCCCGGCATCAGAGTATATGCCGAGGCGCTTTTCAACAGCACACTCAACTTTCAGGACGACGCCATCACCTCGCAACTGGCGCTGATCACCTTCCAGATCACGTCGATCGTGGCGGTGATGGGGATCGTGCGCGAGCGTGACATCGGCACGATCGAGATGCTGACGATCACGCCCTTGAAACGGCTTGAGCTGATCGGCGGCAAGGCGATCACGCCCTTCATCATCGGGCTGGTAAATTTTGTGCTGATGTTCACCATCACACAGGTGGTGTTTGGCGTGCCCCAGCGGGGGTCGTTCCTCCTGCTGCTGGGGCTGACCGCCCTGTACCTGATCTGCGAGATCGGCTATGCGCTGACCATCTCGACGATCACCCGCTCGCAGCAGCAGGCGATCACGGTGGTGTTCGTATGGGCGATGTTCGCAATGATGCTGTCGGGGTATCTGGTGTCGGTCGCGACGTTGCCCCCGGCATTGCAGTGGATTTCGTGGCTGATCCCGCTGCGGCATTACCTGGGGATCGTGCGCGGCGTGATGGTCAGGGGAGCGGGGATCGGCTCGCTGCTGCCGGAGGTAGGGTCGATTCTGGGGCTGACGGTGGTGATGCTTTACGTGGCGCAGCGCACGCTCAGCCGGGTGATCGAATAGCGTTGTAGCCCAAAAAGAGCAAAAAGGTCTGCTGGCGATGGCCTAGTCTCCCACCCCGTGACCAGGGCAGTACCCTCGGCGCTGGCGGACTTAACGACCGGGTTCGAGATGGGACCGGGTGTGCCCCCGCCGCTCTAATCACCAACAGACCTTCATTCAACCTCTTCAACGAAGAGTCATAGCAAGTGCGATGCGGTAGAGAGCGCGACAAAGGATGCGGGCTCCGCAGGACAGAAGAGGGAGATGACCATTAGTACGGGTTGGCTGAACACGTTGCCGTGCGTACACCGCCCGCCTATCCAGCTGGTCGTCTACCAGCGGTCTTATTGAGATCTGGTTTTGGGGTGGGCTTCCCACTTAGATGCTTTCAGCGGTTATCCCGTCCCGACGTAGCTACCCAACACTGCAGCGGGCGCCACAATTGGCACACCAGCGGTCGGTCCACTCCGGTCCTCTCGTACTGGGAGCAGCGCCCCTCAAATCTCACCCACCCACAGCGGATAGAGACCGACCTGTCTCACGACGGTCTGAACCCAGCTCACGTACCGCTTTAATGGGCGAACAGCCCAACCCTTGGGACCGGGTCCAGCCCCAGGATGCGATGAGCCGACATCGAGGTGCCGAGCCTGGTCGTCGATATGAACTCTTGGACCAGACTAGCCTGTTATCCCCGGGGTAGCTTTTATCCGGTAAGCCACGGCCCTTCCACTCGGTACCGTGGGATCACTAAGCCCGACTTTCGTCCCTGCTCGGCTCGTCGGCCTTGCAGTCAAGCTCCCTTGTGCCTTTACACTCAACGGCTGGTTTCCATTCAGCCTGAGGGAACCGTTGGGCGCCTCCGTTACTCTTTCGCAGGCGACCGCCCCAGTCAAACTGCCCACCTGCCACCGTCCCCCACCCGGCTAACGGTATGGGGTTAGGGTCAGGTCTGTACCAGGCTGGTATTCCAAGATTGGCTCTGCGCCGCCTGGCGGCCACGCTTCTCTGCCTCCCAGCTATCCTACACAGACACAGCTCTCACGCTATGGCAAGCTACAGTCAAGCTCCACGGGGTCTTTTTGTCCTGCTGCGGGTCTTGCGCATCTTTACGCAACCTTCAATTTCACCGGGTCCTTCGTTGAGACAGTGCCCCACTCGTTACACCTTTCGTGCGGGTCGGAACTTACCCGACAAGGAATTTCGCTACCTTAGGACCGTTATAGTTACGGCCGCCGTTCACCGGGGCTTCGGTTCAGAGCTTGCACCCCTCCCCTTAACCTTCCGGCACCGGGCAGGTGTCAGCCCCTATACGTCCGCTTTCGCGTTCGCAGAGACCTGTGTTTTTGTTAAACAGTCGGTAGGGCCATTTCTCTGCGGCCTCCTCTCAGAGGCGTCCCTTTTCCCGAAGTTACGGGACTAATTTGCCTAGTTCCTTAACGAAGGTTCTCCCGTGCGCCTTGGTGTTCTCCACCTACCTACCTGTGTCGGTTTGCGGTACGGTCACCGTACTTTCATCACTTAGAGGCTTTTCTCGGCCCCTGCTTCAGTCACTTCTGGCTCTTTGGCTCCGCCATCACGACCTTGGCTCTTCGGGCGGATTTCCCTGCCCGTTTCTTCACTTCAGTCGCTTGGCACCTGCACTCCATCAACAGGCTGACCTTCGCAGACGCGTCCCCCCTTCGCTCCAGTACAGTGGCACAGGATTATTTACCTGTTGTCCATCGCCTACGCCTTTCGGCCTCGGCTAAGGCCCGGCTCACCCGACGCGGATTGACCTTCCGTCGGAAACCTCAGGTATTTGGCGCATACGGTTCTCACGCATGTTTCGCTACTCATGCCGGCATTCTCACTTGTCTGTCCTCCATGCCGCCTTCCGATG
>JARRJX010000468.1:2621-5586 GCA_037388645.1 Chloroflexota bacterium | reverse complement strand
CATACGATGGTTGGGGACGACGGCAGCCAGGTCTTTTTCGCCGCCGGTCAGCTTGTATAACCCATAACCTGGGCCAAATCCACCATCGCCGATTTGCAGATACAGCTCGCGTAAAAGGGGCGGCAGCGGGAACCCCAGGTCTTTCTCCGCCTGCGCCACGGTCGCGGGGGAGACGGGGGTCAGGTCGGGGCGCTGGATGCCGTCCGCCGTACGCAGCAGGCCGATCATATCGTGGGTGTTTTCCGGGGTTTGCAGGTGCTTCTTCAGGCGTTGGAGAACTTCGCGTTCTTTCCCGGTCAGTTCTTTCCTCATGGTAATTCCTTGGAAGTGAAAGTCCCCGGTGGCGAGCAGTCCCCAAATATCTCGAATGGTGTACACTATACTCACGACCACTATAGATGAGTAAGCGAGAAAAGACCAGGGCGGATACACCTTTTTGAGGGAAACTTGCAGGCCACCCAGAAACTCAACCCGTAGCAATAAGCATGGTATTAAGCCTCGATACGCCGCGGCGGAACGCGGCCAAACACACTTAGTTATGTCTGCCGTTGTCGCTATGGACGCTCCACGTGAGAAATTGTCCAACGGTCGATTCTTACCAGACGTCGGCGTCGCGATCATTCTGCTACTGATAGCAGCCATCCCGTTGATGCGAGTGATGGCTGTGCCCGGCCAATTGGTCTATCATGGCGACATTGATATCATTGCCCTGTCGGAAGTTCCGATCAGGGAAGCTTATGCGCATTTGGAGTGGCCGCTGTGGAATCCCTATGCTAGCGCTGGGACGTCGGCCATAGGTGATGCACAGGCTCATGCGCTGTACCCGCCCTCGATCCTGCTCGGGCTGCTGCCCTTCTCAACTGGTTATAACCTTGGTGCTCTCATCCACATCTGGCTTGCTGGGCTTGGCCTTTACGCCTATCTCGCGAGCAATCAAGTCAGACGAAGTGCAGCGCTGCTGGCAGGCATCGCGTTTATGCTTTCCGGCGCAGTCGTTCCGCGAATACTGGCGGGCCATTTGTCTTTTGTGTACGCTGCTGCATGGCCCGGCTGGATCTTATGGACTTATAAAAAGCTGTTGCAGACGCCATCGCTGCGCTATTTCCTTCTGTCTGTCTGTTTCACCTGTCTGTCTCTGGCGGTGAATTATCCCCCACTTGTCATAATCACTTTGCTGCCTGTAGCTGGCTATGTACTCTATGAGGGTCTTCGACAGTTGAGGATACCTGGGTTCCCGCAGGGAGCCTCGCAGATTCTGACCGTTGTGGCTTCTGCTGCATGTGCCATCGGCCTCACTGCCCCACAGTGGCTATCGACAGTCGAATGGTTCGGGCAAACTGCGCGATCCACGGGGCTGACTCTGGCAGAAGCAACGGGAACGGCCTTCTCATGGCCCCACCTCCCGACTCTAGTAGCCCCGCTCATCTGGTATAGCGTGCCATCGCAAACACCACTCGGGTTTGGTCACTTCTGGGAAGTATCCCCATTCGTTGGCGTGATACCACTTACCCTATCTTTACTTGCCTGGATTGTGAGTCGCAACAACAGACGATCACTGACTGCTTACTTCAGCATCATTGCCTTATTGGGAATTGTCCTGGCCTGGCAGGGGTCCCCGATCTACTGGCTGGTCTATCAGGTGATCCCCTACTTCCGAGAAGCGGGACGTTATCTTTTTCTCTGGACATTCGCAATCTCTGTACTAGCCGGTCTTGGACTGGATGAGATTCTGGAGAGACTCGAAAACGAAGAGACCGGGTTGGCCCGCTCCGTGAACATTCAACGGGCAGCGACGCTTGCATCCACCACAGCGGCAGGCGTCACAAGCCTCGCTCTCCTCGGCTGGATATTATTTGGGAGTCGTGTCTTCAGGCTCCTACAGACACATGGCTTGTTTACCTATGTGGATTCTCAGACTTTTGTGCGTGGCCAGCAGCACAATCTGGTTGTACTGGTCATCACAACGTTCATGATGCTTGGACTTACACTTTCCATAACCCACGGTTGGCTTTCTCCAAAACGCTGGGGGTGGTTCGTTGTGGGTGCAGCTACTATCGAGATGCTGATTTTTGCCACATCGTTGATCACTCAATTTGCTGAAACCAACCTTTACGATCCTTCCAACCCATTAGCTCAACTCAATCTGTCTGCCTCGGAAGTACGGCTGCAAGGGGGGCGCACGTCGCCCAACTATGGTGTCCCAACGGTATTCTACCGTTGGGATGGGGGGAATCTGCGGTCGCTGGAAGCGATACAGAAGCTTGGTTTGGATGGTGGGCGTGGATCGCAGCTGCTTTCCGCCGGGTATTATGTCGCCAACGAGGCTGACCCTGATCATGCCTCCCATCTGGTAAAGCAAGCGGGGGAATGGGCATTATACGAGTATGACGACAACTGGCCTCGCATCTATGGTGCACCGCATGTACGTGCGGTTGCCTCTGATGAGGAAGCGCTGACAGCAGTAGCCGAGCCAGGATTCAATCCGTGGCAGGCAGTAATCATTACGTCTGAAAGCCCTGTCCAAGGGCTGGACACAGCTCACAAAACACCTCTACAGTTTGACGCCGAATTCACCCGCTATGAAAACAATCGCTTTACAGCGACAGTCGAGACCAACCAACCTGTCATGGCTGTCTTCAGCGAAACCTACTATCCTGGTTGGCACGCCTGGGTCGACGGGAGAGAAGTGCCTGTCTGGAAAGCAAATTACGCCTTTCGTGGGGTGATCGTCCCGGCGGGGCGGCACGAAGTCCGCATGGAATATCATCCACGCAGCTTCCAGATTGGGTTGACGATCAGCATTGCCACGCTCGGCATCACGATCGTCCTCGCGTCCTGGTTGGCGTTCCGCAAGCTGAGGATCAGTGAGACAGGCATCCACGAACTGCAGGAACACCATGGAAAAAGCTGAACCCATCAAAGCGATCACAACTCAGCCGCAGCACGGTATGTTGGCGCGTGTTCT
>JARRJX010000468.1:0-2587 GCA_037388645.1 Chloroflexota bacterium | reverse complement strand
CTCTGGGATAACTGGTGGTTTGAGCAGGTCGTATTTCATGGGCAGCAGCCCTACTTTACCACCTACCTGTTTCACCCTGTGGGCGCTGATCTGCGATTCCACAGCATAAGCTGGGTAGTTGCTGCCCTCTCATGGCTGTTTTCGCTCGCGCTTGGGCGTGTAGGTGGCTACAACCTGGTCACTCTCCTGACCACGTTTTCCTGCGGTTACTGTGCCTATAAGCTGATCGATCACATCTTCCACCATAAAACGGCAGCGTGGCTGGGGGGAGTCGTCTTTGCGTATTTCCCGAATGGATTCTCCGCCAGTGGGGTCTGGCCCGATTTCTCAAACCTTGAGTGGATACCTCTTCTTGCCCTGCTCTTGATCCTGATGCTTGAGACGGGAAAGATTCGTTATGCGATCTTATCGGCGGTTGTGATGGCGCTCGCTACCTGGACGAGTCTGTACATCATGGCGATTGCCGGGCTGACCGCCGGGGTGATCGTTCTCGGCTGGCTGACCGCTGAGCGAGGGTGGCGGGATCGTATTCATCTTTTCCATATTGCGGTGTTTGCCGTGCTTGCGCTCGCGCTATTTGCCCCGCGCCTGGCTCCGATCTTTGGGAAAGGAGCAGCCGAGCTGGAAAACGTGCTGGAGAGCAAGAGCGAGCCGACCAACACACAGGTTGATGTGGCAGCCCTGATGACACCGAGTCTGTTTCACGGCGCGTTTTATCGAATTCCGGGGTTTTCAGACCAAGTGCGCCGCTACCCGCAGAACTACAAACAATCTGCTTATCTGGGCGTGATCCCGCTTTTCCTGGCCGTTTCCAGTCTATGGCTCACCAATAAGCGTTGGCTTGCCATCTGGGTCGGGTGTTGGCTTTTGTTTCTTATCCTTGCCATTGGCCCCATCCTGCGCGTCAATGGGGCGATCTTCCCGGATATCTGGATGCCTGCACGACTGGTTCGGTGGGTTCCCTTCATCCGGGGAATACGTCCGGCGATCTTTGTGCTGGGGTTGGCGCTGCCAATGGCTGTTCTGGCGTCAGGTGGAATGATAGTCTGGGCCGAGCGCATCCGAACCGACAGCCAATTTATCCGCGCGGGCCTGGTGGCAGGGCTGCTGGCTGTGATCCTCTTCGAGTATTGGAATGGGCGGTTCACATTACAGGAGGCCAGCGCACCTGCTTTCTATCAAGAGATTGCAGCGGAACCCGGCGACTTTGCCATCATCGACCTCCCGCTGGGCCGCCAGAATTCTAAGCTTTATATGAACTACCAGATCACCCATCAGCATCCGATCGTCGAAGGCGCTCCCGGACGGTTAGCAAGCGGTCAGTATGACTACTTCCAGAACAGCGATCTGCTCAGTGCGTGGGGGAAGGGCATGCCCCTCGACTGTGCGGCACTCTCCTACGAAAGCAGCCTGCATCAGCTTTCCGATGATGGGTTCCGCTACATCGTATTACACCGAGATTACTACCACAACTTCCCGGACTACCTGCCCTCCTACTTCGCCGTACCCCCACTCTACGAGGATGATACGATCACGGTGTACGCGGTGGCCGATCTGCTATCAGCGCCTCCGCCGTGTTAGCTGACCGTTATCTGCTTCAATAGGATTCGCAAAAGAATGCGGCCCCGCCATCAATTCGCCCTTGACTTTCCCCGGATTCTGAGTTAAATAATCAATTGTGAATATGCATTTCACATTCGTGAAATATCGTGCGCTTTAAACCCGGTTTGTTGATTCACCCTGCATACCACGCCGCGAATCAATGGCTCGATAACTCCGACCAAAGCTACCGTCGTCGCACTAATCGCACAGGGTACTATCAATTCGTCAGGAGAGTGGCATGGACTTCAAGTATAAACGGGGCGACGAACGGGCCGATCTGCTGGCTGACGTGTCAGAAATGTACTACGAAGACAATCTGACCCAGGCAGAGATCGCGCGGAGCATCGGATTAACGCGGTCTGCCGTCTCACGCATATTGACCGAAGCCCGCCAGAAGGGCATCGTGGAGATCAGAGTGCGCCGCCCGATCCGCTTCGACGAAGAGCTGTCCGCCGCGCTCGTCGGGCGCTTTGGTCTGAAAAGCGCCCACGTTCTGATCGGTCGCCAGAAACAAGACTACGCTCACCTGCGCGCCCAGCTCGGCGAAGCGGCGGCGCGCGTGCTCGAAACCGTCTTGCAGGCAGATTCCTCCTTTGGCATCGCCTGGGGAACGACCGTCAGCGCCACCGTCGACGCGCTGGAAGAGCTGGACCTGGCCGCCTCACGAGTCGTTCAGCTGGTCGGGGTCCTGGGGTCGGACAGCCACGCCCTCAATGCCCAGGCTCTGGTCGAGCGCATGGCGCGGAAAGTCGGCGGCAGATCCTTTTTCCTCTATTCACCGTTCATTGTCCAGGATGCCGAAACCGCCCACGCGCTGCTCAGCAACGACGAAGTGCGCCAGACGATTGAAGCCGGGCGGCGCTGCGACGTGGCTCTATTAGGGATCGGCGCGACCGACCCGGAGTATTGCAGCCTCTACCAGAGCGGGCACATCTCCCTCAAGGAGCTTGAAGTGATGCAGGCCGCCGGGGCGATTGGCGACGTT
>JARRJX010000467.1:0-2966 GCA_037388645.1 Chloroflexota bacterium | reverse complement strand
CCCCACAGCCGAAGGATATCCACGGTGCGCCAGTGCAAGACCGAGCTGACAATACCGGGCAGATCGATGCGCTGCGCCTGCAATCTTGCCGCGGCCAGGAAGGTATCCGGGCCGACGGCTTCAACGCCAAACCCCCGTGTATCACCGACCAGGCCAGCCATCAGGCAGGTCGCGATGTCCGGGGTGAGGTCGATGGAGAGCGCGTCCAGCAGCACGAGCAGCGCTTCGGCAGTTGCGGGGCAGTTTCCATAGACCAGGTTCACGGTACCATAGTTCTCGTTGGTGATGTGATGGTCAAAGTTGACCACCGGCAAACTGCCGTCCAGAAGCGGCTGGAACTTCTCTCCCAGGCGTTCCCCGTCGCTGGAATCCAGCGCGATCAGCAGCTCGATCTCAAAATCGGGCGGCACGCGGTTGGTTACCTGGTCCGACGCAGGCAAGAATCTCAAATTCTCCGGCACGGGATCGGCGCTTAACAGGACAACCTGCTTATCGATCCCTGAGAGCGCAATCCCCAGGCCGGTCGTCGAGCCGATCGCCTCGGAATCCGGCGATATATGCGAGGCGATCGCAATGCGGCGCGCACTCTGGATCAACTTCACTGCGTCGGCCAGGTCTTTCGAGTGGTTTGCCTCAGTCATCTTCTGGCGGGATATCCAGAGAATCCAGCAAAGAATCTATCCGTTCGCCATAGGCGAGGGTTTCATCCCACTTAAAGCGAAGCTCCGGTATGTGCTGCAAGCGCACCTGCTGCCCAAGCTCGCGACGCAGCCACCCGGCGGCAGACTCGAGCGCCTCCAGAACCTCGTCGCGCGCCTCCTCGCCGTCGAGCGAATTGACGTAGAGTGTGGCATACATCAGCTCGCGGTCGATCTCTGCGTCGGTAACTGTCACCCCGGCAAGCCGAGGATCGCGAGCCGAGAACTGAATCAGCTCGCTCATTACCTCTTGGATTTGCTCGGCAACTCGCCGCTGTCTTTTTGACGGCATGTCACATCCACACGCTGATTTTCAAGCCGGTCTCAGCGGACACGCTGACGCACGACAAACTGGATCACATCCCCTTCCTTGAAGGAGTTGAACCCCGATACGCCAATGCCACATTCAAACCCGGCGCGCACCTCACGCACGTCTTCCTGGAAGCGCTTCAAAGACGAGACCGCTCCCTTATGAATCTCCTGATGATCCCGGATGACGCGCGCCTGCGCGCTGCGCTTCGCCTCGCCATCCCGAATGTAACACCCTGCGATCTGGCCCACCTTCGGGATCGAGAACACCTGCCGGACTTCCGCCGTGCCGATCGGGACGTCTTCGTAGACAGGCTCCAGCAAGCCTTCCAACGCCTGCTCGACCTCTTCGATCAGCTTGTAGATGATACGATACTGGCGTATCTCCACCCCTTCGCTGTCGGCACGTCGCTGAGCGGCGCTGTCCGGGCCAACCCCGAACCCAATGATGATCGCACCCGTCGTCGAGGCGAGCATGACGTCGGAGTCCGTTATCGCGCCGATGTCCGCATGCAGAATCCGCACCTTCAGCTCGTTATCACCTTCCTTGACGCTGAGGTCCTCCAGTGAGCTGATGATCGGTTCCAACGAGCCGCGCACATCCGCTTTGATGATCAGGTTGAGCTCCTTAGCCTCGCCAGCCTGGAACCGGGCATACAATTCATCCAGGGTGAAAGCCGTAGGCCGCTGGCTCGTTTCTTGGGCAGCTTCCTGGCGTTCCTCGGCAATGCTGCGCGCCACCTTTTCGCTCTCAACTACCGAAAAGAGTGTCCCCGGCTCAGGCACTTCGTTCAGCCCCATCACACGAACCGGCGTGGACGGCCCGGCTTCTTCAAGCGCCTGCCCATGCTCGTTGAACATGGCCTTGAGGCGGCCATACGCCGTCCCGGCCAGCACCACGTCACCTCTGTGCAGGGTACCATTCTGGATCAGCAGGGTAGCCATCACGCCCCTACCCCGGTCTAGCTCGGCCTCAAGTACTGTCCCCGCGCCTGTGGCGGAGGGGTTGGCTTTGATAGCCATCTCATCGGCGACAAGCAGGATCGCCTCCAGCAAATCCTCCAGCCCTTCGCCGGTTACGGCAGAAGCGGGCACGACGATCGTATCGCCATCCCACTCGTCAGGGACAAGGTCCACTTCGGCCAACTGCTGTTTGACTAAATCCGGGTTGGCGTTGTTGCGATCGATCTTATTGAGGACGACGATGATCGGGACATTGGCTGCTCTGGCGTGGGATATGGCCTCACGAGTCTGGGGCATCACACCATCGTCGGCAGCAACGACGAGCACCGCGATGTCTGCACCCTGCGCGCCGCGCGCGCGCATCTCGGTAAATGCCGCGTGGCCTGGCGTGTCCAGGAAAGTAATCTTGCGCCCCTCGTGCTCCACCTGATACGCGCCAATGTGCTGGGTAATACCTCCCGCCTCAGCACCCTGCACATTCGTCTCACGAATCTTATCAAGCAGGCTGGTCTTCCCGTGATCGACGTGGCCTAATATGGTGATTACCGGGGGCCGATCAACCAGATTCGCAGGGTCTTCATCCGCATAGAATTGACGCCACCCCGGCGTTTCTGCCTCATCAACAGCGGTCTCCTGCACAACTTCAACCGGCTCCGGATCGAAACCCATCTCGGCAGCCACAATCGCCGCCGTCTCGAAATCAATCTGCTGCGTGATGCTAGCCATGATCCCATTCGCCATCAATTCCTTGATGACCTCGATGGGGCTAGATTCGATCAACTCCGCCAGATCACGTACGGTGAGGAAGTCGGGTATCGTTACCGTTCTGCGCTCTTTTGCTTCTGCCATTAGCACCTCCATGTCAATATGGCTACCTGGTAGACCTGCCCTGGCATTTTAGCGCGAGCGCATCAGCCTACCAGCCCGTCTAACTTATAGCCATGTGTTTGTTCCCCCAGATATCAGGACACCGCGCGTTCGGCATAACGGGCAATT
>JARRJX010000466.1:0-2967 GCA_037388645.1 Chloroflexota bacterium | reverse complement strand
CGATCCTGCTGCTGCCCGCCCTGCTGACGGGGTGCGGCAGCCTGCCGTTCCTGGGAGGCGGCCCGGCGGGGGCCGAGCCGCAGATCGAATCGGGCGTGACCGACATGGGCGGCTTCGCACGGGTGGAGAGCGCGACGGGGGCGATGGATTTCCAGGTGACCTCCGCCCTGACCGGCGAGCGGCTCCCCGGCGCGCGGCTGAGCGTCGCCGTGCAGGGGTCAACGACGATGCTGCTCGCCTCCGACCCGACCGGCATCCACCTGCCGCTCGCCGTGCCGCTGGCCGGTGAGGCGACCGTGCGGCGGCTGGTGCTGCCAGGGAAGACGCCAATCGGCTACAACATCGCCACCGCCGCCGGGCCGCTCGACCTGGAGCAGCTTACCCTGATCGGCACGCTCTCCGAAGAAGAGATTCAAAACCGGCTGCGAGGGGGGCCGGACGAGGCGGTATTGATCTACCTCTACAACCCGGCGCGCCCGCTCGCGCTGACCGGGGCGGCGTTGGAGACCTACGCCACGCCCTTCGAGAACGTCACCGTGCTGAAGGCCGGTGGAGAGCCGCCCGACGCCACGCTCGGCCTGATCGTGGTGGGACTCGACCGGAGCGTGTACGCGAGCTGGTCGAACCGGGTGATCGACCGCTACCTGGCCGGGCGGGTGGGCCAGGCCCCCGACGTCGACCTGCGCGGCGACCTCGATTTCGCCTGGGCGTACCCGGTCTACGACGTGTACCCGCCGGAGGAGACGCTCGACCTGGGCACGGACAGCAGCGCCACGCTGCTGGTCAACTGGCGCTCGCGCAACCCCGACCCGCCGCCACCCTGGAGCTTCTTCGTCTCGGCGGAGCAGGACTGGATCACGGTGGAGCCGCAGGCGTTCGGGTTAGGCCCGGAGCAGACCCAGTCGCAGATCACGCTGCAAGTCAACCGCGAAGGGCTGCCGGTGGGCGAGTATTCGGTGAAGGTGTTCATCCAGCCCTTCAGCGAGACCTTTGGCCTGATCGAGCAGCCAGTCGAGCGGGAGGTCACGTTCACGGTGGCCGAGATACCCCCCACCCCCACCCAGGGGCCGACGGTCGGCGTAAGCCTGTCGCCCACCCAGCCACGCGAAGGCGACCTGCTGGTGGTGGAGGCGGGCGGATTCGACCCCGGCGAGGTGGTCACCCTCGAATTCAGCGGGGAGGAGCGCAGCATCAACGACCTGCTGCCCAGGGCCGACGACGGTGGCAATTTCCGCTACGAGATCGACCTGGGGACCGTGCCAGCGGGCAGCTACACACTGCGCCTGGCCGGGGAGACGAGCGGGATCACCGCCGAGCAGAACATAACCGTCGAGGAAGGGGTGGCGGACGCGGTGGTGGCATCGGACGAGCTGAACCTGCGCATGGGGCCGACCTACGAACACCCGGTGCTTGAGGTGCTGGTCAGAGGGGATGATCTGACCGTGATCGGCACGAACGCGGACGATTCGTGGATCGAGGTGCAAACCAGCACCGGGCAGACCGGCTGGGTGGTGACCAACCTGGTCAACCTCAACATCGACCTGGCAACCGTGCCATGGGACCCGAACGTTGTTGCACCACCATAACAACCTGGCCGGTCGGCGTGACCTTTTTACGGCTGACCTGTTACATCAATAGAGCACACCGCGCAGGCACGCCAGCATGGGACTCCATCCCGGCGCGCTGCGCCACCAACGTCAAACGGGCGAACCGCCATTAGAGGAGCAGACTGCCGTGCCCACAGACCCCGAAGCCGCTTCGTTTGATCCGGCCAACGCTCTCCGCCTAGTCAGCCGGACCTTTGCCCTATCCATCGAGCAGCTTCCCTCGCTGCTGCAAGAAACGATCACCCTGGCCTATCTGGCTTTCCGAGTCTCGGACTTCTTAGAGGACAACGACACAATGCCGCCCACCCGCAAAGTGGAGCTGCTCCGGCTGTTGGTGAGCGTGTTGGATGGGGAAGTCGAGCCGCAGGCGTTGACCAACCGCCTGGCCGACGCCGACCCCGCCGACCCGGAAGCGGCGGTCGCCCGGCACGCCGACGACGTGCTGTGCTACCTGCGCGGCATGCCCCCCGCATTACAGGGCTACATCCTGGCCGAGGCCCGCGACTCGGCGCTGGGCATGGCACGCTGGCAGGAGCGCGGCCCGGTCGTGAAAGACGAATCCGACCTGGACGACTACATGTTCGAGGTCGCCGGGCGGGTCGGCCACATGCTAACCCACATCTTCGCCTGGCACTACGAGCCTATCCGGCGGCTGCACGACGAGATGATGCCGCTGGCGCGCGAGTTCGGGCTGGCCTTACAAACGGTCAACGTGATCCGGGGATTACGCACAGATTTCGAGCGCGGCTGGATTTACGTGCCGGAGAGCTTCTGCGCCCAATTCGGGCTGGTCCCACCCGACCTGTTCGATCCGGAGAACCTGATCCCGGCGATGCAGGTAGTGAACATGCTGGCCGACAAAGCCGAGGGACACCTGCGTAAAGGGCTGACCTACATCCAGATGATCCCGCGCCGCTTCCACCGCATCCGGCTGGCGTGCATGTGGCCGCTGCTGTTCGCCGTGCGCACGCTCGCCATCAGCCGGAACAACCGCGAGGTGCTGGAAGCCGAGGCCAAGATGACCCGCGAAGAGGTCAAGCAGATCATCGTCCAGACGCAGATGATGGGCTGGTCTAACCACTGGCTGAACGACTATTACGAGCGGCTGAGCGCACGGTAGGCCCACCGCAGGTTGATGAATCTCCACAATTATAAGCAGCCCCCAATCTTTTTGGGCGGATAGCTGTGGTGGGCGACGTCCGCCGCAGGTTAAAACCATGCGGGGCGACTTAAGTCGCTAAGAAGTAAATGGCAAACCCCAAAATTCCTATCCCCGCAGCAAGCTACGGGGCTTTACGGAATTTTGCCCTCCGGGTACGGGTTTGCTTGAATACTGCATCAGGGCTTCGCCCTGTGGCGC
>JARRJX010000465.1:0-4687 GCA_037388645.1 Chloroflexota bacterium | reverse complement strand
GGCCAGGGTCAGCAGAGCGCCATGCCACCAGCGGGGCCGCCGGAGCAGGTGGAAGGTGACGACCATGCTGAAGGTGGTCGCCGCCGTCATCATCGGGTCGACCAGCGCCTGGCGCTCGTGGAAGGTCGCCAGGGGCAGGACGGCATAGATCATCCCCGCCAGCAGTCCGACCCGTCGACCACCAATCACACGCCCCAACGCGATGCACGAGGCGACGCTGACCAGCCCCCAGAGGGCTGAAACCCAGCGCCCGATCCAGTAGCCGGTCGCCTGGTTGGGTCGGAACAGCGCCAGGAAGAACTCGTAGAACCACTTGTTCTGGTCAAGCCCGGCGAAGAGGTTCACGCCGGTCGATATCTCCTGCGCCCGCCCGATGTGCAGCGGCTCATCGATGAAGATGTGGAGGGACATCAGGTCGAAGCCGCGCAGAGCGAAGCCCGCCGCCAGGATCAGCAGGGTGGTCAGCCACCAGACGGCAGGGTCGGATAGGGGTTGGGTGAGCCGCTTGTTCATGTCACAGGTTTCGCCGGTGTCAGGGAAGGTCGAAGGCCAACGAACGGGCCGATACGGAGGTATAGGATAGGGCGGGCTCCCCCATTTCGCAACAACTCGGCTGGCCGGGAAGCGCCGCCGATTGCGGCGCAATGAGCTTTCCCCGAAAACCGGCTCCTGTGTTACACTTTAGGGGTATGGTGTTCCTCTACTGGTACGGTCAATAGGTAGGTTAGCAGTCTATGGCAAAGCCAAGTGTCCTGATCGTCGAAGACGATACCGCAATGGCCGATACGCTGGCGAGCATGATCCACCTGCTGGGATACCGGTCGAGAGTGGTTCACAGCTCGCGTGCGGCAATCAGCGCCGCCACCAAGGAGCGGCCCGACCTGATCCTGCTGGACCTCAACCTGCCGGGCATCAACGGGTTTGAGGTGTGCCGCTACCTGAAGCGCGACCCGCAGTTGAGCAACACCCAGGTGATCTTCGTCTCGGTAGAAGGTGGCTCGGATCGGATGCAACTGGCGAGAGAGGCCGGTGCGGCGGCTTACCTGATCAAGCCGGTTGGCCTGGACGAGCTGGAAGAGACGATTGCCGAGGTGCTGCAATCCGCCGAAGAGGGGTAGCCCTGTCACGGACAGGAAGGGGCGGCGATTTTCAGCCCGGCTTCGTATCAGAGGACGTGGCGCTGACCGACTTCACTGCCTCCTCGATGGTCTTGTAGACCGGGAAGAGCGTGTCGTACCCCACCATCTTGATCACCTGATACACGTTCTCGTTGGGGGCGGCCAGGTGCAGGCCGCCGCCCGCCTGGCGCATCGTCTTGGCCGCGGAGAGCAGCATCCGCAGACCGTAGCTCGACATGTAGTCCACCTCGCTCAGCTCGACGATAACCTGCCCGGTTCGTCCCTCCAGCCAGGTCTGAAATTCCCGCTCAACGGTCATCGTCCCCGGCGCATCCAGGGTGCCTACAAAAACAACTTTCCACAGGTCGGCGCCGAGCTTTTCTTCGGCGAAGGTGACGATCATCAAGGGTGTCCTCTACTCATCACAGGCAACGGTGGTGCAGGTTCAAGGGTTCCAAAAGGGGGGGAATGGTCAGGCGGGCGAAAAAGACCCGTCTCAACTGCCCAGCAGCCCGTCGACGGCCTCGACAAGCTCGCTGCGGGTGACGGGCTTGGTCAGGTAGGAGTTGGCTCCCAGCTTGATGCAGCATCTTCCCTGGCCGTCAGCACCACGACCGGCGTCTGCGCCGTCTGGCTGCGCTGGCGCAGGTACTCAAGCAACTGGAAGCCATCGACCTCCGGCATCATCAGATCGACGATAAAGAGATCGGGTGAGTGAGTGTCCAGCATGTGAACGGCCATGCGGGCGTCGGTGACCTTCAGAATCTCGTAGCCGCTGCGCTTCAACATCATCTCGAAGAGCGCCAACCCGCTGGCGTCGTCGTCAACGATCATGATTGTCTTGTTCATCGATTGCATTCACCCTTGCTGATCAAAGGATGCGATACCAACGCCCTATATATTCATACATCATTGATCGCGCTGGTGCAAGCATATTAACCGGTAGGGCTGGCCGGGGTAAATGGTAAGCCCTGCACGGAAGTGGGCGCATCTGCCTGGCAGACGCGGGAAAAGAAAGTGCGATCCTCCGCCAGGATCGCACGATGCCCCGTAGGGGAATCGAACCCCTGTTTTGGCCTTGAAAGGGCCACGTCCTGGGCCACTAGACGAACGGGGCAGCGGGCAAGATTGTACCGCTCACCGGGCGCGGATGTCAAACCCGATCGGAGCTTGTCCGGTCAGGTCGATTCCGGCTCGGCGCGGCCCAGCAGGCGCTCGATCTCTGCCATCTGGGCGGGCGTGAGCGGGCCAAAGCGCATCGCCTCCGCGTTCTCCTCCGCCTGGCCGACGGTGCGGATGCCGGGGATGGGGAGGGTGCGCTCGCTGCGGCCCCACAGCCAGGCCAGTGCCCCCTGGGCCAGCGTGCGCCCGCCGCTCCTCAACACGTCCTGAATCTTGGGCAGGTTGTCCAGCGTCTTTTGGAAGAAGTCCCTCTGGAACCACTCGAGGGTGCGCACGTCGTCCTTTGCCCAGGTCGCATCCCTGCCGTATTTGCCGGTCAGCATGCCCATCGCCAGCGGCCCCCGGTTGATGGCCGCCAGGTCGAACTCGTCGCAGACGGCGAGGATCGCCGGGGCGTCGTGGATCACACTCATGTTGACCTGCACGGCGGCGCAGTGCTTGCCCTGGGCGAAGACGCGCAGCCGCTCCGGGAAATCGGTGCTCCAGGCGTAAAAGCGGATTTTGCCCTCGCCGACCAGCTCTTCCAGCCCATCGCGCACCCCGGCAGCCAGCTCCGGGTCGTAGCGGTTGACGTGAAGCTGGTACAGGTCGATGTAGTCGGTGCCCAGCCGTTGCAGGCTGGCCTCGCAGTCGGCGCGCAGGTGGCCCAGCACGTCGCCGCGCTCCTCGTCGCCGTCATAGGGTGTGATGACTTTAGCTGCCTCGTCCACCTGATAGCCGAACTTGGTCGCCAGCACGACCTTGTCACGTCGATCGGCAAACGCCCGGCCCACAATGCGCTCGCTGTGCCCGGCCCCGTAGTTGGCCGCCGTGTCGTAGAAGGTGATGCCCTGGTCAAAGGCGGCGTGCAGCGCCGCAATCGATTCGTCGTCGTCCGCCTTGCCCCAACCGGCGGGGCTTCCGCTCATGTCCCAGGGGCCGCCGATCGCCCAGCAGCCCATGCCCAGGGCCGATACCTCCAGCCCGGATCGTCCTAATACGCGCTTCATCGCTCAAGCCGCTCCTTTTCGTTTGAATAGTAGCTGATCTTACGATCCAATACCGCAAGGTGCTGGCGCAGCTGCTCGATCTGGCGGAGCACGGCGCAGCGGTGCTCCTCTAGCAGGCCGAGGCGGCTGCCAACCGTCTGATCGCCCTGGCGGGCCAGGTCCGCATACGCCTTCATCTGGGCGACCGGCATGCCCGTCGCCCGCAGGCACTTCAGGAACTCGATCCAGCCCAGGTCGCCGGGCGTATAACGGCGGTGGCCGTTCTCGGCCCGCTCGACCGGCTCGATCAGGCCCACCCGCTCGTAGTAACGCAGCGTGTGCTCGCTCAGGCCGGTCTGGTGGGCCGCCTCTTGAATGCTGTATTCCGCTTCCATCTGGTTGCTCGCTTTCGTCGGAAGAACGTCATGACGACTATACCATAACTCTTAGAGTACACTCTAAGTCAAGGCCAGCCACCGGAGAAAATAAAAACCGAGGGCGCGCCAGTTGACTCGCCCTAGGCTATTGAATAGACTGCCCGGCTCTCAGATTCGCCGGAACAGCGCGCCAAACAGCGCCAGCACCCCCACCCCTATGAGGATCAGTGGCCAGGTGAAACGCTCGTCGAACAGCCCGCTCAGCCCGATCGCGATCAGCACCCCGGCCATAATCAGGTTGCCTTTTGAGTGGTGCGGATAGTCCCCCGAAACCGCGCGCATGACCCACTCGCCCAACAGCAGCACGCCCACACCCAGCGCGATCCAGTTCCATTCACTGACTCCGGCGATCTGGGGCAGGAGGCCCATCGTATTTGCCAGGAGCACCAGCCCGGCGAGGATCAAAGCCCCCGCGAAGACCACGCGCCGCGAGTACAGCGGGTGATGCTCCCGGTGGTAGCGGCCAGACTCCCGGTCATGCCCGGATGGGGCAGGGGGCGCGGGTCGCTCGGAAAGAGGCAGTTCGTCATTCATGGTATCTCCAACCCCTGTCAGCTCGATCAGATGATTTTGAGCGCAACGCAACTGGATTGATTGTACGCTCACTTGATCTTTACGCGCGATCGCTGGTATAAGTTGCAGGATGGCCCACCCCTGATCCGGAGATGCAACAGATGCTGCCGATGGAAACGATCCGTAAGTACGAGTTCGACCAACTGAATAAATCACTGAAAGTGGTCGAGCACATCCTCTCGACCGCCTCACCAGCCGACCTCACCACCTACCGCGACGGCGGCAGCGGGTGGACGGTCCTTGAAGTGCTGTGCCATCTGCGCGACTTCGAGGCGGTGTTCTTCGAGCGGGCGCGCCTGATCGTCGAGCAAGATTACCCCGACCTGCCCTTTCCCGACCCGCCGCAGCTTGCCCGGGAGCGCCGGTACAACGCGCAAGACGTACGCACCGTCTTCGAGGAATGGACGGC
>JARRJX010000464.1:0-2986 GCA_037388645.1 Chloroflexota bacterium | reverse complement strand
CGGATACTCCGCTGGTCGAGGTCGAGCTGAAGCGGATGATGGTGAGCCGCTGCCAGGAGTTGACCGCCGTGGTGGACGGCAGCAAGTTCGGCCAGACGGCGGTCGCCTCCTTTGCCGGGGTGGCCGATGTCGCGCGCATCGTCACCGATCCGGGCGCGCCGCCCGGCATGCTGCGGCGCTTCGAGCGGGCAGGCGTCGAGGTGCTGATCGCCGAGGTCACCTGATCGTCAGGTGCCCGGCGGACTCGAACTGAGAATGTGGACATTGCCAACGTCAAAACATCGGTTTAGTTTGTCATCGCTGACAGGAGATCGGGAAAAAGAGTCGATATTTGAGCCTTAACGAAATAATAGGACAATCTCACAAATGAAGGCTATCCGCCTACAAAGGGTTGATTTTTATGCCCACTTTAGCGGGCTTTTTAATTCGTAGCCGCATGGTTTTAACCTGCGGCGATGGCCGCCCACCACGGCCACACCCCAGGAACAGAGGATGAGCAGCACGGTCGAACAGGCATATGAGCTGGCACGGGAGTCTTACGCGGCGCTCGGCACCGACACCGAGGCCGCCTTGGAGAGGCTGTCCCGCATCGCGATCAGCCTGCACTGCTGGCAGGGTGACGACGTGCGCGGCTTCGAAGACCCCGACCGCGGCCTGAGCGGCGGCATCTTGGCGACCGGCAGCTACCCCGGCAAGGCCCGCACCCCCGACGAGCTGCGCGCCGATCTCGACGTGGCCTACCGCATGATCCCCGGCAGCCACCGCCTCAACCTGCACGCGATGTACCTGGACACGGACGTGAAAGTCCCGCGCGACCAGATCGAGCCGAAGCACTACGCCGGTTGGCTCGATTGGGCCAGAGAGCGCGGCCACGGGCTGGACTTCAACCCGACCTGCTTCTCGCACGAGCTTTCCGAGGACGGCTTCACCCTCTCCCACCACGACCCCGCCATCCGTGATTTCTGGGTCGCCCACTGCATCGCCTCGCGTGAGGTGGGCGCTTATTTTGGCCGCGAGTTGGGCACGCCCGCCGTCACCAACCTCTGGATTCCCGACGGCATGAAAGACACCCCCATCGACCGGGCCGGGCCGCGTGCCCGCCTGGCCGAGTCGTTGGATCGGGTGTTTGCCAGAGAGATCGACCCGGCCTACAACCTCGACGCGGTCGAGAGCAAGCTGTTCGGCATCGGCAGCGAGAGTTACGTGGTCGGCTCCCACGAGTTCTACATGGGCTACGCCATCACGCGCGGCACCCTGCTCACCCTCGATTCGGGCCACTTCCACCGCACCGAGTCCATCGCCGATAAAATCTCCGCGGTCATGCCCTACGTGCCCGGCCTGCTCCTGCACGTCAGCCGGGGCGTCCGCTGGGACAGCGACCACGTCGTCATCCTGAACGATGAGTTACAGGCCATCATGCAGGAAGTGGTGCGCGGTGGTTACCTCGACCGCACCCACGTCGGCCTCGATTTCTTCGACGCCAGCATCAACCGGGTCATGGCCTGGGTGATCGGCGCGCGCAATACCCTCAAGGCGCTGCTGATCGCCCTGCTCGAACCTGCCCAGGCCATGCGCCTGCTTGAGTACGCGGGCGATTACACCAGCCGCCTGACCTGGCTGGAGGAGGTGAAGACCCTCCCCTTTGGGGCGGTGTGGGATATGTATTGCGCCCGGCACGACGTACCGCTCGGCATGGCGTACAAAGACGAGGTCAGCCGCTACAGTCGTGCCGTGCTGAGCCAGCGCTGAGCCGGGCGCATTCGCGACCCGAAGCGCTTCGAGGAGATGTGGCCCTTGGCCTGATAGAAGAATTCGCTTCATGTAGGGGCGAGATACATCTCGCCCCTCCTACCGCCCGAAAGCTGATCGCTGGATTGCTGAAATGCTGACTGGCTATCACCAACGGAGAACAACCATGCAAAAAGACACATTCCAACACGTCGATTATCTGTGGGACGATGCCGCCGCCGACCAGCTCGACCCGGTCGAGCGCCTGCGCTACCGTTCCAACCTGTTAGGGGCCGACCAGCGCATCACCAACACCGGCGGCGGCAACACCTCCTCCAAGCTCACCCTCCCCGATCCGCTCACCGGCGAGGACGTGCGGGTGATGTATGTCAAGGGGTCGGGCGGCGACCTGCGCACCGCCAGACGCGAGAATTTCGCCTCGCTCTACATGGAGAAGCTGGAGGCCCAGCGCGAGATTTACCTCGCCTCCCCTGATAAGGGCTGCAAGACCCCCCTTGAGGACTCCATGGTGGCGATGTACCGGCACAGCGTCTACAACCTGAACCCGCGCGCCGCCTCCATCGACACCCCCCTCCACGCCTTCATCCCCGCCGACCACGTCGATCACACCCACCCGATATCCGTGATCGCCGTCGCCGCCTCGGCAGATCAGGAACGCCTGACTCACGAGATTTACGGCGGCGAGGTCGGTTACATCCACTGGCAGCGCCCCGGCTTCGACCTGGGCTTGCAGATGCAGCAAGGCGTCGAGGGGAACCCCGCTCTCAAGGGCTTCGTCATGGGCCAGCACGGCCTGATCAACTGGGCGGACGACGATAAGGCGTGTTACGAGTTGAGCCTCCGCCTCACCGAGCAGGCGGCCCGCTTCATCGCCCAACACGACAAGGGCGCGGACACCTTCGGCGGGGCCAGGTACCACTCCCTCTCCGAGGCGGATCGTGAATCGCTCCTCGTCCAATTGCTGCCCCGGCTGCGCGGGATGGTCTCCCAGGCGAGCCGCTTCGTCGGCACCGTCCACGTCACCGAGAGCGTGCTGGAGTTCGTCAACAGTCACGACGCCCCCCGCCTGGCCGAGATCGGCACGAGCTGCCCCGACCACTTCCTGCGGACGAAAATCAAGCCCCTTTACGTCGATTGGGACCCCCAGGGTGAGGATTTTGAGGCGCTGCTCGGCAAGCTGGAGAGCGGCCTGGCCTCCTCCAACTCCCAGTACTCGATGTCGAACGCCTCCTGGCGC
>JARRJX010000463.1:0-2996 GCA_037388645.1 Chloroflexota bacterium | reverse complement strand
GCTGGCAAAAGGGGAGGCACTGTGGACACTGCCGCCGGTGACGATGTTGGGCGCGCTGATCCAGTACGTCAGTAGCTGCGATGTCAAGCACTTCCAACCGATGAAGGCCAACTTCGGGATTCTATCCGCTCTAAATCCACCGGTGCGTAACAGGCGGCAGCGCTACGCGGCCTATGCCAGGCGGGCCTTGGAGGCGCTTGAGACATTTCTCTTGGAGCCGCAGTATGGTGGATAGCGGGAACGCACGGGGCGTGCGGCCACGATACCTTGTCTTGCTGCTGCTCATACTGACCCTGCTGGCCGCGGTGGGCTGCACAGCAAATAACGCTGCCGCAGGCGAGGAAACCACCGAGAGCCAGGAAGTCACGGTAACTCAGGCGACCCGCACACCAACCGTCCCAGTTATGCCTTCGCCAACCGCCACGCCGGTGCCAGTATTCAGCGGCGCGCGGGCGATGGAGGATGTCGAGAACCAGATGGCATTCGGCCCCCGACCTACCGGCTCAGAGGCATCGGTGCTCACCGGCGACTATATCCTGTCTGAGTTAGTGGCAGCAGGGTGGGAAACCGACACGCAGCCATTTGAATATCAAGGCGTGCAGGCGCGCAACCTGATTGGCCGCTCGCCGTCGGGGGAGAGCAGTCAGGTGTATATCCTGGGCGCGCACTACGATACCCGACGCCGCGCCGACCAGGACTCGAACTCGCCCGATGCCCCGGTTCCTGGGGCAAACGATGGGGCCAGCGGGGTGGCGGTGCTCCTGGAGCTTGCCAGGGTTATCGACCTGAGCGCCGTAGATGGCTCTGTATGGCTCGTATTCTTCGATGCGGAGGATAATGGGCATCTGGATGGCTGGGACTGGATTATCGGCTCCAGGCGGTTTGCGGAGAGACTGGATTTTCAGCCGGAGTACGTCATCGTCGTGGACATGATTGGGGACGCGGATCAAAACATCTACCTTGAGGCAAATTCCGATCCTGCCTTGCAAGATCACATCTGGAAAATCGCGGCACAACTGGGCTACGCCAACTATTTTATTCCTGAGGTGCAGCATTCCATGCTGGACGATCACACACCATTCCTGGAGAAAGGAATCACGGCGGTGGACATCATCGATTTTGACTATCCATACTGGCACACAACTGCGGATACCGCCGACAAAGTCAGCGCCGAGAGCCTGGAGAGGGTAGGGCGAACGTTGGAAACCCTCCTTGAATCGGGCGGGGCGTACGAACCTGCTGTGGCTGAGTGATGTGGCATGATACTCAGCCGGACTGATCAATTCCTGGCGGCGAGGCTCAGAAGCCTCCCTGAATACCCGTTCTCTGCACACGCACGGGAAATCGGACAGTTGGTGGGAGAAGGCCACGATGTGATCCGCCTGGACGTGGGCAACCCGGATTTGCCCCCACATGACGAGGTCAAACAAGCGTTAGTGGCTGCTGCCCACCGGGACAATGCCCACGGATATGGAGGGTACCGGGGGATTCCCAGGCTGCGCGAGGCGTTCGCCGCGTATTATTTGCGCCGCTTTAACGTCGAGCTAGAACCTGAGCGGGAGGTTCTGCCCCTGATCGGCAGCAAGGATGGGATCACGCACATCGCGTTGGCTCTGCTTGACCCAGGAGACGTGGTGCTCGTCCCCGATCCGGGTTACCCTGCCTATGCTCGCAGCGCTCTATTGGCGGGGGCAGTCCCGTATTATGTGAGGCTTGAACCCGATCAGGGTTTTTTACCCCGGCTGGATGCGCTTCCGGCGGATGTTCTCGATAAGACCAAAATGCTGTGGGTCAACTACCCGCATAACCCGACCACCGCGGTTGCGACCAGGGAACAACTGGAGGCGTTGTCTCAATTCTGCCTGGAGCGTGGCATTCTGCTTTGCTCTGACAACCCTTATGCGGATGTCGTGATGGGCGAGTTCAAGCCGCCCAGCATCCTGGAGATCGATGGGGCGCGAGAAACCGCCATCGAGTTCTACTCGCTGTCCAAGACGTTCAACATGGCCGGTTGGCGCGTGGGGGCGTGCCTGGGAAACGCCCGGTTGATCGAAGCGCTTTTGCTGGTCAAATCCAATATTGACAGCGGGATGTTCATCACTATTCAAGAAGCGGCCTGTATCGCGCTTGAAGAGGTTCCGCGGGAATGGATAGACCAGCGCAATGACGTGTACAGGCAGCGGCGCGATGCACTGCTTAGTGCGCTTCCGGAAGTTGGTTTACTCCCGCGAAAATCGCCAGCGACAATGTATATCTGGGCACAAGTCCAGGATGGGGATGACCTCAAATACGCAGAGGGCGCGCTGCATGAGGCGCACGTCTCGATAGCGCCGGGCCGCTTCTTTGGTGAAGGGGGGCGAGGATACGTTAGAATCTCGCTGATCGTCGACGCCCAGCGTTTGCGCGAGGCGGTTGAGCGGCTTCGCCGGTGGTATAAATGACAGAACGAAAATGTGACGGGCACAGCGCTTCGTGTAGTGATTATATGGAGGGCCGGGCCTGGGTATAAATTTGATGCATGAACTGAAGGGCTTCTTAGTTGGCCTTGAAATAAAAGGTAAGCCAAGCGCATTAAATGTCGATGCGTCTCTAGAGGAGCTTGCCTTACTTGCCGATACGGCTGGGATACACGTGGTAGGGCAAACCTACCAGCGTGTCGATCATCCCAACCCTTCCACGTTCATCGGCAAAGGCAAAGTCGAGGAGATCGAACGTTGGCTGGAAGAGCTGGACGTAGACATCGTCATTTTTGACGACGAGCTTTCACCTCGCCACCAACGAGAATTGGAAGAAATTTTCGGGGATGATGTGCGAGTCATCGATCGTACTGCCTTGATTCTCGATATTTTCGCCCAGCATGCCCAGACCAGAGAAGGCGCAACGCAGGTTACTCTAGCGCAATACGAATACCGTTTGCCACGTCTGACCAGACAGTGGACACACCTCGCACGGCAGGCTGGCGGGGGTGCTGCCCGTGGCGGGGCAGGGGGGGTGGG
>JARRJX010000462.1:0-3010 GCA_037388645.1 Chloroflexota bacterium | reverse complement strand
TTTGGTGGCCCCCAGGGTCAGCCCGCTGACCAGTTGCCGCTGGAAGATCAGGTAGATGAGCGCAACCGGTAGCGACACCATCAGCGACATCGCCGCGAAAACCGACCAGGGCGTATCGCCCGAAAACTGGCCGGTCATGTTCCACAGGGACATCGCCAGCGTGAAGTTCTTGGGATTGGTCAAGAACTGCCAGGAGAGCGCAAACTCCGTCCAGCCTGTTAAGAAGCTCAAAAAGAAGGTGACGACCAGCGCCGGGCGCGCCAGAGGCAGGATGATGTGAATGAAGGTCTGGTTGAAGTTCGCCCCATCGATCAAGGCAGCGTCCGACAGGTCTTTGGGGATCGTATCCAGGTAGCCTTTTAAGTTCCAGATGGCAAAGGGGAGCGCGGTGGAGGTCATTGCCAGGCCAACGCCGAACAGCGAGTTGCGCAGGCTGAAGCTGATCCGGTTGAGCAGCACAAACAGCGGCGCAATCGTCGCGATCGATGGCAGCATCAAAACCCCGATAAACGCCATCATCAGTATCCGCCTGCCTTGAAATTCAAACCGGGAGAGCACATAGGCGGCGCTGACCCCAAAGAGCATGGCTGCTAACGCCACGCCGGTCGACAGCATCAAAGAATTCCGGGCCAGCTCCAGGAAACTGACGGGGTTCGCTGTTGGCTCGGTCAAGACGCGGCCATATGCCTCCAATGACATATATTCGATAGGCGGGATGATGTCACGCGGGCGATACTCGTTACGCCCGTTTATCGACATCCCGACAATCCACGCCACCGGATAGAGAACCGTCAGCGCGATGAACAGACAGACTGCCTGGTACAGCAGCTGCTTGCCGAGAGGCATTCTGTCTTCTCGTTTTTTCTCCTCAAACATCGAATGACTCCGTTGCACGAGTGACGCTGTTAGTCACAATCGTCAGGCCAAGCAGCACCCAGAAGATCAGCACGCTGAACGCTGCTGCCATGCCATATAGCTGGTTGGAGTTGACCAGACGGAAAGCGGTCGAAACCATGATCTCCGTTCTCCGCAACGGCCCCCCACCTGACGTAAAATAGATCAGGTTGAACAGGTTAAAGGTGGTGATCAACCCATACATCGCTGCCGGGGCCATCGCTGGCCGGAGCAGCGGCACGGTGATCCGGAAGAACCTCTGGAAGCTGTTTGCGCCGTCAATTGAGGCTGCCTCATAGTAATCGGGGTTGATGCTCTGCAGTGCGCCGGTTGCGACGATAGCCTGGAAGGGCCAGCCCAGCCAGATGTTGGTGATCAGCAGGGCAAAATAGGAGAGTGGCAGCGGGATAAACGGAATCGGCGGCTGTATCTGCTCCATCCAGCGTATCTCGAACATCCCTGGAGGCAGTCCGAATATCCCGCCAACACGAGCCAGGGCCAGGTTGATCGCCCCGAACTGTGGATCATATAAGTTGCGCCATACGGTGGCGATAACCAGGCTGGGCAGGATGATCGGGATCACGTAGATCGCGCGGTAGACGCCCTTGAACAACAACCCCTTCTGGTTCAGCAGTACCGCGATCAACACACCCAGCGAGACGTGGATGATCGTGTTCGAGATCGCCCACCAGAGATTGAAGCCGAGCAGGTACCAGAAATCGAAGTTCGGGATGGTGTTTGCCAGCCCGCCGCCGAAGATGTCCATGTAGTTCTGGATGCCAACCAGATCTGGTAGGGGCGCATCACTTCGGATGTTTTGAATGCCGTAATCGGTGAAGGACATCCACACCTGGTAAAGCAGTGGGTAGAAGGTGATCAACCCCATGATCACAATGGCTGGTAACAGGTAGGTGCTTATCGAGAATCTCTGCCGGTTACGGTTTAAAAAGGTAGAAATGCCTTTTTGTTCAGCAGTCTCCGCTTTTATCATAGCTGTCAGCCTTTACTAGTGTCGTACGCCTCGAATGAGTTCCTGGCTGCCTGGGGTAACAGTGCAGGCTTCGCTGTGAGGGCGCCGGCATGCAAACCAGCGCCCTCAGTTGTCCTGTGACTATCTGTTGTTTGCAGCATTCATTGCTGTACAGGCTTCGGCAACTGCCTCTTCAGGCGTGGATGCCCCTTCGATCGCCTTGGTGAACATATCACCAAAGGGTGTCCAGTAGTTGGCGAACTCCGTGCTTTGCGGGCGCGGGAAGCCGTTGGCCGAGGCCTCGGCGAAGGTGGCGACCAGCGGGTCGCTGGCATCCACGCTGTTGCGGATCGGCACGTGCCCGGCCATATCGGTGTAAATCTGGGCCGAAACGCCGCTGGTCAGGAAGAGCGCCAGCTCGACCGCGTCCGATTGGTTCTCGCTGTTGGGGTTAATGTAGAAGCCGTCGATCCCGTTTAAGGGGTCCGCGTTGCCGCCAGGGCCAGAGGGCATGAGCGCCACTCCCAAGTCGTCACCCAGGTCAGCGCGATAGTCGGCTAAAGCCCAGGGACCGTTGACGAAGAACGCCGACTCGCCAGCACGGAACGGAGCTTCGGCGACGCCATAGTCGGCATCCATCACAGCACCGGCGTCCTTGAGCGCGACGAGATACGCCAGCGCCTCAGCCCAGCCACCCTGGTCGGCGATGCAGTTGCCCTCGCTGTCCATCAGCTGCCCACCAAAAGCGCCTGACCAGCCGAACATGTGGTAAGCGCCGATGAAGAAAGTCATCGGTGCGCCCCCTTCGACGGCGGTCAGCAGCTCATCGGTGGTCGCTGGCGGAGTGTCGACCAGTGACTTGTTATAGTAGAGCGCCACCGCTTTGGCCGATTCAGGCACGCCGTAGAGCGAGCCATCTACCTTCATGCCCTCCACACCCGTCTCCGAAACGCCTTCCAGGCGTCCCGCCAGGTAATCGTCCAGGTTGGCGACGAGATCGCAACGCACCCAGTTGCCGAGGTCGTCGTTCGGGGCGACGAACATATCTGGGCCGCCACCGGCTGCGACTTCGGTCTGCCATTTGTTGAAAATCTGGTCGAACGGAACCTGGAGCACCTCGATGGTGTAGTTAGGGAAATGCTCTTC
>JARRJX010000461.1:0-3012 GCA_037388645.1 Chloroflexota bacterium | reverse complement strand
CGTCAGCCGGTTGCCGGTCAGGTCGAGCTGGCGCAGGTCGGCGAGTTGGCTTAGCGAATCGGGCAGCGCGCGCAGCCCGCAGCGCCGGATCGAGAGTGCCGCCTCCTCGGCGCAGAACCCCACGTCCTCACCTAGAGGGGCTTCGACGACCGGAAACGGCTCCCCCTCGGCCAGGGAACCGTTCTCCCGCAGCAGCCCCGCCAGGCCCTCTAACGCGCTTGTGTAAGCCATTAACACCCTCATTCGCTGGAATCCTGTGACAGCCCTCGTCACAAAGTGGTGGTATCTTTATCATAGGCCAACCGGATAGGCAAGGTGAAAAGCTGGTGAACATGAGCAACGGAGAGCGGACAGCGGAGCGCGCCTGGCACCGGCGGTTTGCCGTCGAGTGTTTCAACATCACCTGGGCGCTGCTGGAAAAAGACGACCGCACCCCCGACGAGGCCGAGGAGATGATCCACGCCGCGCACGCCGCGCGCTTCCACTGGGGGCAGGTTGGGATGGCGGTCAACTTCGCGCGGGGGGAGTGGCAGATCGCGCGGGTGTATGCCGTGCTGGGCCGGGGGGAACCGGCGCTCCACCACGCGCAGCGCTGCCTGGCGGCCTGCGAGCAGCACTACATCGGCGACTTCGACTTGGCGTATGCCTACGAATCGCTGGCGCGGGCCTACGCCATCGAGGGCCAGCCTGCGGAAGCCAGGCGCTATCTCCATCTGGCCGAGGAAGCCGGGCAGGAGATCGCCAACCAGTCCGACCAGCGGATGTTCTTACACGACCTCCAGCAGGTGCGGGAGCTTTTAGGGAGAGACAAATCCCTTTAATGGGTCAGTTGCAAAGTATCCCATTAAGAGGGGAATCCATTTGAACGCGACCGATTGGGCTTGTAGGGGCGAGATATATCTCGCCCTACTACGCGACGCGAACACTGTCCGGGCTTTCCATACGCCCCGCCAAACGATCGCCCAGATCAATACCCGGCAGGGGCCCGATTCCCACCGCGCCCCCGCCGGGTCAAGCGGCGAATCTACGATCCTTCTAACGCCTTCTCTAATTCCTCCTCCAGGTGCTCGTCCAGGTCGGCGTCGGAGGTGAGGTGGGTCTGCAAATACCCGCCGTACAGCCGCCACTCGTCCCAGCGGCAGGAGTGCACCAGTGTCCCATTGTGCACGCACATGTCCGGGCACGAGTCGCACATGTCGGTGCGGCCATCGGGCAGCATGTCCGGGGCCTGGATGATGGAGAGCGATTGGGTGTAGACCGGCGAGAAGAGCAGCGTCGGCTTGCTCGCCGCCTGCTGCCAGAGTGTGCGCCACGCTCCCCGCACGCCGTCGTCGAACGCTCCCGTCAGCCAGATTTTCCCGCCAGTGCGGTGCTTGGGCCGGTGCGCGACGTACTTCCCCTTGAACCAGTGGCTCCACACCTCGGCGGCCTCGACCAGCCGCGGCCCCACCGAGCCGAGCATCGCCCCGCCCTTCAGCCCCACCTGCACGCCCAGCAGCCACTTGATCGAGTCGTGGCGCTGGGTGCCGCCCAGGTAGGCGGCGGGCTGGTAGTGCGGGAACTCGCTGCGGATCATCTCGTACATCTCGAAGGATGTGATACCGGCGTCCTCGGCGACCTCGCGTGTGGCGGCGTAGCCCAGTTCTTCCGGCGTCACCATCTTCCCGTCCGGCGTCATGTATTCGATTCCGGTGTCTATCCCCGCCGCGCGGAAGGTGATGAACACCATCCCGTGGACGTGCTCGACGTGCTGGTTGCACCAGCGGATCACATCCGGGACCTGGCGGAAGTTCGATTTGTAAACCGTCATGCCGAAGTTGCAGTACATCCCCGGCACCGAGGCGACCAGCTCCATCATCTCCTGGCGCAGCTCGTTCAGCTCGGCCTCGGTCTTGTGGTTCCAGCGCGGCTCGCGCTGCTGCATGCTGTCGATGTGGAAGGCGATCCCCATCGACCCCGCCTTTTTCAGGTCGCGCAGGAACTCCCGGTTGAGCGCCTTGCCGTTGGTCAGGATCAGCGGCTCCATGTCGTTCTGGCGCACGAAGGCCACGATCTCCAGGATGTCCGGGTGCAGGATCGACTCCCCCCCGGCGATGCTGATGTTGTGCACGTTGCGCCACTTCTTGAGGAACAAGATGTCGCTCTTGATCTCCTCAAGCGGTTTATGTCCGGCGATCTGCTTGCGGTAGCATCCCAGGCAGTAGATGTTGCACTTGTCTGTGGTCTCCAACCAGCCGATCGGGTTGTCGTTCATTGACCACGGCATGCGGTACAGGTCGCGTTTGTTGAGTTGCTCCACCTTGGCTGTCCTTTCTAACATTGACTCCCGGCACTCCCGGCTAGAGGCAGGTTCCCGCTCCGGCACAATGAGGCGTCGACGGATACGGAGGTGCGGCTATTATCCGCACACTGGGGCAGGGCTGCAAATACAAACCGGACTTAAACGAGGAAATGTCACGCTTTATCCCTGTCCCTGGTCGCACATTCTCGATAAACTATGCGCATATTCTTGGGGTGGCTTTGCATCTGCGATGTGTATCGAATGACCTCCACGTTTAATGTCCAGCCCTCGCTTCGCTCTATCGAGCGGTGGCTCCGCTCGGAGTGGCCCTGGCTGCTGCCCGCCCTGGTCGCTCTGCTGGTGGTGCTGGGGACGTTGGACTCCAGTTCCTATTTCCTCCACTTCGACACCGCCACCGAGAGCCACGCCGCCCTCGACTTGCTGAACGGGTGCCTGGGGTATTCGGCCTCGAAGCCTCTCCCGATGTGGGTCATGGTGCCGGTGCTCGTCCTGGGGAACGGCAGTCCCGTCTGGGAGATGGTCCCGCTGGCGATCCTGTCCGCGCTGGCCCTTGCCGCCCTGTTCCGGCTGGTGGCCCGCCTGACCGGCTCGACGCGCTGGGCGATGGTGGCCGCGTTGTGGTACGTCAGCCTCCCCACCATTCTCTATTACACCCGCATCCACATCGGCTACCCGCTGGCCTTCTTCACCCTCGGCCTGGCGGCCCAGGG
>JARRJX010000460.1:0-3012 GCA_037388645.1 Chloroflexota bacterium | reverse complement strand
GATGCAGCCGACCGGGAAAGGGTGATTGGCTCTTGGCTTCGCGGAGCACCGGGTCACGGTCGACCTGAATGTGTTCCGGCAGGCCCCAATCGGTGAAGGCGAGGGGCAGCACGATCTGATAATCGTCCGTATTCACGAAACGCTGGCGGCGTGGGCTAGCCAAGACAGAGACGGAAGCATCCGTGCAGGCCCTTTCTATGCTGAAAGAACGCAGTCAGCCCGACCAACCCCCGGCGTTGACCTCGGATGGCTGGGGTGGGCATCGGGAAGCGCTGGTAGAAGTGTACGGACAGGTCGCCCCTTGCCAAGGGCGAGGACGCCCACCAACCAGGAAGCAGCCACAACCAGGCTGGCAGTATATGCAGGTGGTCAAGCAGCGAGAAAATGGACGGGTGATCGGCACCGAAACGCGGGTTATCTATGGCGACGCGCTGCTCACCCCAGCTCTGCTGGGAGAGCATACGGCTTATGTGGAACGCACCAACCTGACGACCCGTCACATGAATGGGCGTCTGGTGCGGAAAACACTTGGCTTTTCCAAGCAGCGCGACATGCTTCAAGCGGCCTGCGTCTGGGAGGACGTGGTTTACAACTTTGCTCGTCATGTCAAAACGCTTCGTCTTGAGGTCAATGATGGACGCCGCCGTTGGGCAAGGCGTTCTCCCGCATGGCGGCAGGTATCACGAACCAACTCTGGACGATTGAAGAACTGTTAACTTGCATTCCAATCTCTACCAACACGTAAGCGGGAGACTACCCACAGAAAAGATTATAAGCAATAGCTATGCTGGCGGGGAAATTGCGCATCCGATTGAAAAACAGCCCAGCTTCGCTATAGATAGCTCGCTCAATCGCGCAACCACATGGCATTCCGCCGCGCGGCTTGCTTCACGCTGCATTGAGCACCCCGAAGAAAGGACGAAGCATGCTCAACGGACACATCCTCCAACCTGAGCCAGCCGACGAGAATTTCATCGGCATCGTCAGGGCGGTGTGCCACTCTGGCTACTCCGAGCAGTACCTGCGCAGACCAGCAGAGAGGCAAACCTCGCTTGTACCCAAGCCATGACCGCTAGCCGGCGGGGTGGGAACCAACAAGGCTGTACAGAAGAATAGCAAAGACGATCAGCGTGACGATCACGTAGATGCGATCACGTTGCACCGTGAAAGCCATGATGGAAAAAATAACCCGCGCCAATGGGGTGGCGATCAGAAACAGCAGTCCAAGTTGGATAATCCCACGCCCACTGAACGACAATGCATTCTGGGCAATGCCGGTGAGGTTGCGCAGGTCGGCTGGCTCCCCGGAGAAGACCCGGTAGTTAGGCTGAGCGGCACCGTGGCGAATCAGGTAGATCATGCCGCCCACAAGGATAGTGGTTGAGGCTATAACCACCCCTATCCGTAAGAGATTGCCGATGATGGTATCGATCTGCGTGTCTGTCCAGCCAGGATGGTGATCGAGCATATTAGAGCCTCCCGGTGAAACCGTTGAACAACATCTCCAGCGCAAGTACCACGATTACCCCACTGAACACTATCCTTAGAATTCTGCTGCGTGCCCGTTCCAGCACCCGGGTGCCTACAACAGCGCCCAGAAGCACGCCCAGCACAACCGGCATTGCCAGGCCGGGGTCGATGTAGCCCCGGCTCAGGTAGACGCCCGCGCTCGCCGCTGCCGTCACGCCAATCATGAAGTTGCTGGTGGTCGTCGAGACCTTGAAGGGGACCCGCATCACCTGATCCAGGGCCAGGACCTTGAAAGCGCCGGAACCAATTCCGAGCAATCCGGATAGTGCCCCCGCCACTAACATCAGACCGAAGCCGCCAGGCACATTGCGTACATGGTACTCTGTCAGCCCCTGAGGGGTCGGATAGTGCGAGTCCATCCGCAGCCGTGCGGCCAGGCCATCAGGATGGATATTGTCTGAAGTGGGGTGCTTCGGTCGGAGCGAGAGATAGGCCGACACGAGCAGGACGAGACCGAATATAACCGCAATAACGCTGGTGGGCACCTGGGATGCCAGATAAGCCCCGACCAATGCGCCGAGCGTTGTGGCAATCTCCAAAAACATACCGATCCGGATATTGCTGTACCCCTCGCGGACGTAAGCCGCGGCAGCGCCGCTCGACGTGGCGATGACCGCCAGCAGCGAAGCCCCGGCTGCGTAGCGGATATCCACGCCAAACACCAATGCCAGAAGTGGCACAATGACGACACCACCACCTAGCCCGGTGAGTGCGCCCAACAATCCTGCCAGCAGTGCACCGGCCCAGATGAGCAGACTCATTTCCAGCGTGTTCATCAGTCCTCAGCCATCATCGGCCTGGCCCATTGAACCTCCGTTACCAGCTTCGCAGACGCTGCTGTATGGTTGGAATAGACCTGCTGCGGCCCCACCGATGCGTCCAGCCCTTTCGCCAACGCGTCTCGTTCTTCATTCGTGAGGCGGGCCACGACCAGCACGGCGATGGCATGCAGGAGCGCCTCTCCGGGGGCCGATCCGGCCAGCCACCAGCCCCTGGCTCCTTCAGCCGCGCCACATTCTTGACCACGTCACTCAGGTTGGGCTGAAGCGGCCAACTTGTGCACTCCGACACAATTTCTTTTGTCGAGTGCAAGCTCGCCGATCCGCTCCAGGACTTCACTCATTCACTGACTCCTGGCTCCAACGCTTCCATGATCCGCCTGACGATCTGGTCAGCGCTCTCTTTAATCGACACGATAAGGGCCTCGTCAGCAGCGGGCGCTTCCAGCGCGTCGAACTGGCTCTGAAGCATGCCCGCCTTCATGTAATGACCCGGGCGCGCGCACATCCGCTCCCAGATCAGGTCGAAATCACCCTGGAGATGCACAAAGCGCAGGCCCGCGTTCCCGGCGCGCAGATGATCTCGATAGCGCCGCTTGAGCGCCGAGCAGGCCACCACCGCCGACTCACCCCTCACCACGTGGTCGTGGATCAGACCGTTCAGGCGGTCGAGCCAGGGGGCGCGGTCGTCGTCATCGAGCGG
>JARRJX010000459.1:0-3018 GCA_037388645.1 Chloroflexota bacterium | reverse complement strand
GAAACTCTGACAGTTTGCTAAATCAGGAATCGCCGACAGCAATTTATCCCTTGCTTCCGGCAAACGCCCCTTACGAATCTTGTATTGATGTGGATGGCGCTTACCGTCAGATGTCGCAGACATAACAGCCCGTTCAACCGCTGCCTCCAATGAAGCGACATCGGCGTAATACTCGGCCCGTTTGCTCGCATGTCTGTGCCAGACCTTGATATATCGATCTACAATATCCTGATAGGTATTCAAATCATCCTGTTCAGGCTGACAACAAGGCTCTACAGGCATAGGCCCACAGCCACCTTTTTTACGTTTGTGGGTCATGACACCTAACCTCCTAATATAAGTCTACGGGAACATCTCCGTACCCATTATAGGTCACAAATAATGGGCGCTGTAATAACTGTTATCCAATCGATAGTTCTCCCTATCCATTCCATCAATCCTGCAAAACGCCCGCTCCCACGGTATATTTATCACGACTGTTTGACAAAATCCGCAGCCTGCGAGGAACCATGCCAGACCGAACCCCCGAACAACCCTCCACCCACCGCCTGATCCTGATGCCCTCCGGGCGGCAGGGCGACGTCCCGCACGGCACGACGGTGCTCGACGCGGCCCGCTCGCTGGGCGTGGAGATCGAGTCGATCTGCGGGGGGCGGCAGACCTGCGGCAAGTGCCAGGTCGCGCCCGAATGGGGCACGTTCCACAAGCACGGGATCACCTCGGCACCCGATCACCTCACCCCGCCGGGCGAGGTCGAGCGGGAGTACGCCGAGGGCCACGGGATCGACCTGGGGGAGCGGCGGCTCTCGTGCGCAGCCTGCGTCGAGGGCGACCTACTGATCCACGTCCCGGAGGAGAGCCAGGCGCGCAAGCAGGTGGTGCGCAAGGAGGCGAGCGCCCTGACAATCGAGGTCGCGCCCGCGCTGCGCCTGGTCTACGTCGAGGTCGAACCGGCGGTGATGGGCGGCCCCGCCGACTGGCAGCGGCTGCAAGCCGCCCTGGCCGAGCAGTGGGAGCTGCCCGACCTCGCCATCGACCCGCTGCTGCTGCGAACGCTGCAAAAGACGCTGCGGGCGGGAAAGTGGGCGGCGACGGTCACCGTGTGGCAGGAGCGAGAGGTAATCCGGATCGAGCCGGGCTACGTGGAGAGCCTGTACGGGCTGGCGGTGGATGTCGGCTCGACGACGGTGGCCGGGCACCTCTGCGACCTGCTGACGGGGGCGGTGCTGGCGACCGAATCGATGATGAACCCGCAGGTGCGCTACGGCGAAGACCTGATGAGCCGGGTCTCTTATGGGATGACGGAGCCGCAGGGCGTGCAGCGCCTGCACCGGGCGATCATCCGGGCGCTGAACGAGCTGGCCCAGCGCGCTGCCGAGCGGGCCGGGATCGCGCCGGGGGAGATCGGCGACGTGGTGCTGGTGGGCAACACGGTGATGCACCACCTGCTGCTGGGCATCGACCCGGTGGAGTTAGGCGGGTCGCCCTTTGCGCTCGCCACCCAGGACGCGCTCGACCTGAAAGCGCGCGACCTGGGGTTAGACCAGGTTCACCCGGCGGCAATGGTGCACATCCTGCCCTGCATCGCCGGGCACGTCGGCGCGGACAACGTGGGCGTGCTGCTGGCCGAGCAGCCGAGCCTGGACGATCAAATCTCGCTGGTGGTCGACATCGGCACGAACGCCGAAATCCTGCTGGGCAACCGGGAGCGCATGCTCTCCGCCTCCAGCCCGACCGGCCCGGCCTTCGAAGGTGCGCAGATCAGCCATGGGCAGCGCGCCGCGCCGGGGGCGGTGGAGCGGGTGCGGATCGACATGGAAGCGGGGCGGGTGCGCTTCAGGGTGATCGGCGACGAGCGCTGGAGCGACGAGTTCAACGAGGGCGAATCGCCGGGCGCGACCGGCATCTGCGGGTCGGGGATCATCGAGGTGGTGGGTGAGCTGTTCGTCCACGGGCTGATCGACCGGGGTGGGCGGTTCGCCGCCGACGCCGACCGGCGTCACCCCTGCGTCCGCTACACCGGGCGGACGGCGGAACTGGTGCTGGCGACGGCGGAGCAGACGGCGAGCGGGCGCGAGATCGTCGTCACCCAGAACGACATCCGGCAGATACAGCTTGCCAAGGCGGCGCTCTATGCCGGAGCGCGGCTGCTGATGGATCACCTGGGCGTGGAGCGGGTCGACCGGATCAAGCTGGCCGGGGCGTTCGGCAGCTACATCGACCCCCGATATGCGATGATCATCGGCTTGATCCCGGACTGTGACCTGGCGCGCGTCGAGGTGATCGGCAACGCCGCCGGGGACGGGGCGCGGATCGCGCTGGTGAACGCCGCGCAGCGCGAGGTGGCGCGGCGGGCGGCGCGGGCAGTGGAATACGTCGAGACGGCGGTCGAGCCGCATTTCCAGGATTACTTCGTGGCGGCGATGGGGCTGCCGCACGGGAGCGAGCCGTTCCCGCACCTGGCGGGGATCATCCCGGAGGCATCCGGAGAAGAACGGCCAGCGCGGCGGCGCTCGCGGCAGTCAAGTGGTTCGCGATAAGTTTCTAAAAAAGCCAGAAACTTTCGCGACCCTGTAGCAGTAATTCTTTTTCTAAAATCAATTTGAACGAATTACTTCAGGTCGATCCCAGGGCTAGGAACCCGCAATTTTACATATTCCTCACAATCTCTATCAACGCCATACACAACGCTGTTTTATCATGATGCTCGTAACGCGAATCGGTATACTGGAGGTTAGTGATAGCGATGACAACGACTCTGAAGAGTATCGGTAGTGGTGTGGTGGCGGTGGGGCTGCTGGGAGCCGCGTTTCTGGTTGTATCACCCATCGCCGCCCAGACCCTCGCCCCGGTGGTCTGGCCTGGCGGCCCGCACGGCGGGGGGCACGGGCCTGCCGATGGCGAGGCGCACCAGGAAGCGCTGGCCGAGGCATTGGGCATCAGCGTGGAGGACTTACAAACTGCAATTGAGAACAGCACCAGCTTTGAGGAATTACTCAGCAACCTGGGCGTGACTCA